>JBFGLK010000018.1:0-14270 GCA_041576195.1 Promineifilaceae bacterium (SeqCode) | reverse complement strand
CTGGTGCTCGACGACGAGCGCCTTCTGCAACAGCTTCGCGGCCTCGGCTATGTCGACTGACGAGCCCCGAAACGCCGTCCGCTGAGGTAATCACCATGCTGGATTCGCTGCGCATCGATCCCATTGCCTTCACCATTCCCATCGGGAACGGGTTCCCCATCTACTGGTATGGCATCATCATCACTCTGGGCATCATCATCGGCGTCATCTGGGCCGCGCGCGAGATCGAGCGCCGTGGGCAGAGCGCTGACGAGCTGTTCAACGGGGTGCTCGTCGCGGTAGTCTCCGGTTACATCTTCGCCCGGCTATGGTACGTCTTTCAGGACGCCTTTATTGCCGGCAATCGCGCCGCCTATGACTCGTTCCTGGCCGTCATCAACCTGCGGGCCGGGGGGGTCAACATCCTGGGCGGCTTCGTTGGGGCGACGCTGGTGGCCGTGCTCTACGCCCGCTGGCGGCGCCTCAATCTCTGGCACTACGCGGATGTGGCCGGGCCCGCCCTCCTGATCGCCCAGGGCATCGGGCGCTGGGGCAACTTCATCAACCAGGAGCTCTATGGACCGCCCACGGACAGTTCCTGGGGGATTTTGATCGACGCCGGCTTCCGCATCCCGCCGTACAACGATCTGGCCCTCTACCCGCTTGACACCCGCTTTCATCCCACCTTCCTCTACGAATCACTATGGCTCCTGGCCGGCTTCGCCCTCCTGTTGCTGCTCAACCGGCGCTTTCGCGATCGCTGGCGTCCGGGCATCTTGTTCGGCGCCTTTCTCATTTGGTGGGGTCTCGGCCGCACCTGGGTCGAGTTCTTCCGGCCAGACCAGCCGACCATTGGTGCCGGCCCGGTTACCTATTCCATGGTCTTTGCCTTCGGCCTGGCCGTGGCCGGTGTGCTCGTCCTGTTGTACCGCATGGGCCGCATAGGGCGCGGCCTGGAGAGCCGGGGGACGCGAGGCCGGCCGGCCGCCCGCCGGAAGCGGCGGGTCGTCAAGCCCAAGCCCCGGCGCGACTCGAGCTGACAGTGGGCGCGCGCCCGGCCTGGCGACGCGCCCATGGCGGCCCCCCGGGGCCACACAACCTGGAGAGGACAGGAACGCACACATGAACGAGTTTCCAGAGCCGCAATTCGACTCGCTGGCCCTGACCTTTGACGATGTCCTTCTGGCGCCCGGCCCGTCCCAAGTATTGCCGGCAGATGTCGATCTGTCGACGCGCCTCACGCGGGACATCTCCCTCAACATCCCCGTCCTTTCCGCGGCCATGGACACCGTTTCCCAGGCCCAGATGGGCATCGGCCTGGCCCGACAGGGCGGCCTCGCCGTCATCCACCGCAACCTGTCACCGGAGGCGCAGGCGGACGAAGTAGACAAGGTCAAACGCTCCGAGGCCGGCATGATCGTCGACCCGATCACCCTCCGCCCGGACGCCACCCTGGCGGATGCCGAAGCGATCATGAGCCGCTACCACATCTCCGGCGTGCCGATCACGAGCGCGGACGGCGTGCTCCTGGGCATCCTGACCAACCGGGACACGCGTTTCGTCACGCCCGGGCCGCAGCCAGTATCGGCCTTCATGACGAGCGCGGACCTGATCACCGCCCCGGTCGGCACCAGCCTGGAGACGGCCAAGGAGATCCTGCACCAGCATCGCATCGAAAAACTGCCGCTGGTCGACGACGCCGGGCATCTGAAAGGGTTGATCACGGTCAAGGATATCTTGAAGAAGATTGACTTTCCCCTGGCCGTCACCGATCGCAATGGGCGCCTGTTGGCGGCCGCGGCCATCGGCGTCGGCGAGGCGGGACTGGCACGCATGGAGCGGCTGGTAGCGGCGGGGGTGGACGTCGTGGTCATCGACACGGCGCACGGCCACGCGCGCTCGGTGGTGGACACGCTGGCCGAGGCAAAGCGGCGCTATCCCCAGGTGCCCATCATTGCCGGCAACGTGGCCACCGCCGAAGGCACCCGTGATCTGGCCAACGCCGGCGCGGACGCCGTCAAGGTGGGCATCGGCGCCGGCTCGATTTGCACGACCCGGATCATCGCCGGCGTCGGCGTGCCCCAGATCCACGCCGTCGTGACCTGCTCGGCGGAGGCGCGACGCCACGGCATCCCGACGATCGCCGATGGGGGCATCAAATACAGCGGCGACATCGTCAAAGCCCTGGCCGCCGGGGCCAGCGCGGTGATGCTCGGCTCGCTGCTGGCTGGCCTCGAGGAGAGCCCCGGGGACATCATCCACTATGAGGGCCGTCGCTACAAGGTCTACCGCGGCATGGGCAGCCTCGGCGCCATGCAGGGGCACGGGGCCGATCGTTACGGCTCCGGCCAGGCCGGCGAGCGGAGCAAGCTGGTGCCGGAGGGCATCGAGGGCCAGGTGCCCTACAAAGGGAAGCTGGCCGACGTCCTCTATCAGATGCTGGGTGGGCTGCGTTCCGGCATGGGCTACGTCGGTGCCGGCAGTCTGGCCGACCTGCAGGCCAACGCCCACTTCATCCGTATCACCAACGCCGGGCTGATGGAAAGCCACCCGCACAGCATCCGCATCATCCAGGACGCGCCCAACTATCAACTCAGGCGCTGACCGCCCCTGTCGGCGCCCGCGTCTCGCCCCGGGCATGTGCGTTTCCTGAGACCCCCTTGCGTCCCTCGCCCAGGCGATTACCCTTCGACCAGGACGGCCCAACGCGGCCCGTCTCCGAACGCGCATCGCAGCAACATCCTGGCCACGCTTTGGAGGCAACCCCATGACCACCGACAACCGACCATTGAAAGGCAAGGTGTGCCTGATTACGGGCGCCACGCGCGGCATCGGGCTGGAGACCGCCCGGGCGCTTGCCCGGATGGGCGCCGCCATCGTCATCGCCAGCCGCGACGAGGCTCGCTGCCGGCAGGCGGCGGCGGATATCCGGACTAAGACCGGCAACGACGCCATCAGCTACCTGGCCGCCGACCTCTCCCTCACCGCTGAGGTCTCCGCCCTGGCCGACACGTTCATGGCCCGCCACGGCCGGCTGGACATCCTCATCAACAACGCCGGGGCCGTCTTCTCCCGCCGCCAACTGACTGAAGAAGGACTGGAGAAGACTTTTGCCCTGAACCACATGGCCTATTTCGTGCTGACGACGCGGCTGATGCCCCTGCTCCTGGCCAGCGCGCCGGCCCGGGTGGTCAACGTCAGCTCGGACGCCCACCGCATGGGCCGGATCGCCTTCGACGATCTCCAGCTGGCCCATGGCTACGGTCGCCAGGGATTCACCGCCTACAGCCAGTCCAAGCTGGCCAACGTTCTGTTTACCTACGAGCTCGCCCGGCGTCTCCAGGGCAAGGGCGTCACCAGCAACGCCGTCCATCCCGGCTTCGTGCGCAGTGGCTTCGGGCACAATAACGGGCTCTCCTGGAAGTTGATGATGCCGTTTGCCAGCCTTTTCGCGATCTCCGCGAAGAAGGGGGCCGAGACACCCATCTACCTGGCGTCCGCGCCGGAAGTGGCGGATCGTTCAGGCCTCTATTTCGTGCGCAAGGAAGCCGTGCAATCGTCGCCGGCCTCCTATGACGAGGCGGTAGCGCAACGTCTTTGGTCCGTGAGCGAGGCACTGGCCGGCGAGCGGGTGCCGGCATAGCTCCAGCGTCCCACCAGGCACGACTACCCGCTGTCACTTCTGGGCTATAATCCGCTTCATTAAGAAGCGCGGAGCGAGAGTGGGCATGCAAGAGCTGATCAAGAGACTGACAGAGGCCTTCGGGCCTTCTGGCTTTGAGAGTGGGCTGCGGGAGCTCATTCGCCCCGAGGTCACCCCATTCGCCGACGACGTACGCGTCGACGCCCTCGGCAACCTGATCGCCGTGAAGCGCGGTTCGGGAGACGGCCTCAAGGTGATGGTGGCGGCGCATATGGATGAGATCGGCGTCATGGTCACCCACGTCACCGACGAGGGCTTCCTGCGCTTCACTAACATCGGCGGCGTGTCGGCGCACACGCTGCTCGGCGGCCGGGTGCAGTTCGCGGACGGCACCATCGGGATCATTCACGCCAACCGCTTCGAGGATCGGTCCCGGGTGCACCCGCTCGACAAATACTTCATCGACGTGGGCGCCACAAGCAAGGCCGACTGCCCGATCGGCGTGGGCAAACCCGCTGGCTTCTATCGCCCGTTCCTGGTCCAGGGCGGTCGGCTGACTGCCAAGAGCATGGACGATCGCATCGGTTGCGCGGTCGCCATCGAGGCGCTGAGGCGCTTGAACGGGTCGCCACACGAGGTCTCTTTCGTCTTCAGCGTCCAGGAAGAGGTGGGCACTCGCGGCGCCCAGACGGCGGCAAACGCCATCCTGCCCGACGTGGGCATCGCCATCGACGTGACCATCACCGGCGACGTGCCGGAGGCGGCGCCCATGGCGGTGGCCCTGGGCGCGGGGGCGGCCATCAAGGTGAAGGACAGCGGCATGATCGCCCATGCCGGACTGGTGCGCCTGATGCGCGAACGGGCGGAGACTGCCGGCATTCCCTACCAGATGGAAGTGCTCGACGGTGGCTCTACGGACGCGCGCTCCATGCAGATCGCCGGCCCCGGCGCCGCCGCCGGCTGTATCTCGGTGCCTTGCCGCTACGTCCACAGCCCCAGCGAGACGGTGGACGCCGGCGACGTCGAACACTGCGTGCGCCTGCTTGTCGCAGTTTTGTCTGAACCGCTACCGCTTTAGGCCGTGGCGGCCGGCTAGCGCCAGGAGCGGGCGGCGAGCCAGGCCAGCGTCAGGGTGGGAATAGGCTGGGTGAAGGGGATCGCGGCCTCGATGGCGGAGGCGTTGCGCAGCGCGCGCAGCCCCATGCGGTCGAGGATGATCCAGACGAACGGCACCGCCAGGATGTCCAGAGATAGATCCAGCAGGTCGATAGCCACAACCAGCAGAAACGGCACCGCCCGCAGCGTCTCGGCCAGCCCGGCGTCGGGCGGGATGTCCAGGTCCTTGAGACGGCGATAGGCCGCGATCAGGAGCAGGCCGGCCAGCAGCAAGTTGACCATTAACACGCCGGCGATGATCAGTCCGGCGTCGCGCAAGGCATCCGGATCGAGCACGCGCACCCCCTATGCCGTCAGGACCCGCCACACGAAGACGCCGAGGATGATCAGGCCGCCGCCAAGCTGGATCAGGGTAGACAACCCCCAGCCCGCCAGCCCACCCAGGCTGCTGCGTGCCGCCAGGCGCCAATCGCCGTGGCGCCGATATTCGCCGATGATGATGCCCACCGCATAGCCGAGCACCGCCCCGATCAGGTTCAGGACCAGGAAGCCAATCAGGCTGCCGAGAACGCCGGCCAGAAGGCTGCGCGAAGAGCTGCCACTGGCCCGAGCGCCCAGCAGAGGCAGCCAGAGGTCAGCGGTGCCGGCAATGCCGGCGAAGAGCGACAGGCCAAGGAACAGAGGCAGGGAAATGGCCTGAAATCCGTCCAGCAGGCCGTAGGCCAGCAGCGTCAGCCAGAGCAGCAACATGCCCGGCACCAGGGGCACGACCACGCCCACGATGCCCAGCAACATGAAACCGACGGCCAGGCCAAAGGTGATCGACTGCAGCAGCAACGTGGGTACCTCCGCCGGCTCCCGCACCGCGCCTCGCCCCGGGCGGCAGGCGGAGGCGGCTTAGAGGAGCCGGTAGTCCGCGCTGAACCGCGCGAACAGGTCCGTCAGATAGGGCCGCAAGGCGACGGCCTCGCGTCGCCCGACCCGCGCCAACATCCGATCACTGATACGTGTCGGCGGGCCGGAAGTTGCGGCCTCGGTAGCCAGCGGGGCGAACCAGTCGGCCAGCCGGGGCAGCCAGTCGACCAGCACGTAGAGGCAGCGCGCTGCCGGCACTGCGCGGCGCATGGCGCGCGCGTCGAAGAGTGGCCAGAGTGACTCGTAGAGACGCAGCAGGTAGGTGTCCACCATCGTCTCGAAACGCAGCTCGGAGGCGGCCGGGGAGGGCCGCAGGCCGGACCGCGTCAGGGCCTGCTCCCGCGCCTCCAGCAGGCTAACCAGATCGTAGACGGCCGGCCCGAGGGCCACGCGCTCCCAGTCCAGGAGGTTGCAGTCGGCGAACACGGTGAGGTGCCAGTGATCTGGCCGCGGCGCGCCGTGGATGAGCGTCGGGGGCAGGGTGCGGAGTGTGTGCAGCATCGGCACAGGGTCGTCCAGCAAGTCGCGCACGGCGTCGAGCGCCTCCGCGCCGACCACGCCCGGCCAGCCGCCCAGCGCTTCGAGCGCTTCGACGGCCGTGGCCGCCTTCAGGAAGATCTCCACCAGCGGGCCGGCGTTGGCCACGGCGTGTGAAGAGACGGCTTGTTCCTGGCGATAGGGGTAGAAGCGGTACGGCTCGGGGAGGGAAATGCCGGCATCCGGGTCCACCGGCAGGATGAACCAGTCCAGCCACTCATACGCCTGCAACTCCTGCGCCCGGTTCCAGTAGGCCGTGTGCAACGCGGCCAGGTTGCCGATCACGCGACTGGCGTCCCCCTCGCGCCAGGACGACGGCGGCCGGTGTTGCGGCACGTCGTCAAGCACGACCCAACCCCGACGGCGATTGGCGTGGCCGAACCAGCAACGGGGCGTCAGAAAGCCCAGGCGCGGGGCCAGATCACGATAGAAAAGGGCTTCGCGCGTGGACGTCTTCTTGGCGACGAGGCTGATCGGATCGCTGTGGCCGGCCAGGGTCAATTGGAAACGGGTCAGGCGAGGGCTCAAGGCGTCGGCCAGCACGGCCGTGACCGTCAGGTCGGCCGCGCCAAGCTGACGGCGCACGATCGTCGTCCACGCCGCCACATCTCCACTGATCAGTTCGGTGATGCGCACAAATCCTCGCGATATCCGGCTTGCCGGTAGGCGCCTTGAGCACTGTTGAGCCGGCCCGACACCGGCCCGCTGTCGCGGCGACCATTGTAGTGCGGTTGGCATGAGACGCAAGTCTCGCGATGGTGGTCCGGACTGGACGTCGACGGGCCACGTCGGCCGTTGGCGGCGTAGACAGCCAGCGCGGATAGGTGGCACGGCCGGTCCCGCGTGCCCGGCGCCGGGAACCCCCTAGAGCACGCCGGCCATGAGAGCCCGGCCGAACTCCGGCGGATTGGGCACGACGATGAACCAGGTGACATAGACGAGGATGCCGAGTAGGGATGCGGTCATATAGAGTCCGTAGGCCACGCGCATATAAGGCAGGTAGTTGTTGAACCGGAGCCGCCGGATCATAAGGCCGTTTGCTCGCAGGACGACGAACAGCCCGAAGAGCAGGGCCGGCAGGCCGACGATGGCGTGCGCAGTGGTCATCAGGTAGAAGTAGTCGGGCCGGGTGCCGGCAGACCAGTCGCGGACAACGAAATCACGATAGGGCAGGATCATCATCCAGAGCACAAAGATGAGATTGAGCAACGCGGCGGACGTCTGCACCCAGCGATGCGCCTCATAGCGCCGCCGTCGGGCGAGGACAAAGCCAACGGTGAATAGGACGACGATCAGGATGCTGACAACCAGGGTCATGTCGGCGGCGAAGTTGGCATGGGTGCCCAGGAAGCCGTCACGGTGGAGCAGGTCGAGCATGGCGTCTCTCCTTCAGCGGGGCCTCGGTTGGCGGGGCAAATGCTGGGCCTCTCTGGCCGGGGTGACCGTTACCAGGATCAGCCAGCCGGCGTCGAGGCGGCACGACGCCGCTATTCTAGCGGCAAAGCACGCCGGCGACACCACGCGGCGCCAATTCGGTATAATCGAACCATGTTGCTGATCCTGACGCACGAGAACGGCGACTTCGACGCCGTCGCCTCGCTGTTTGCGGCGCACCTGCTCTATCCGGAGGGCGTCCCCATCCTGCCCCGGCGGGTTAACCGCAACGTCAGCCAGTTCCTGGCCCTGTACGGGGGCGGTTTTGGCTTCGTGCGCCAGGAGGATTGGCGGCGCCAGCGCGTCGACACCGTCCTCCTCGTGGACACGCAGTCGATCACTCACGTGCGCGGAGTGAAGCAAACCGTTAAGGTGCGGGTGATTGACCACCACCTGCCGGGGGAGTTGCCGGCAGACTGGCAGGTCCGTTACGCCCCGGTCGGCGCCACGGTCACCATGCTCGTCGAGCTGCTCCAGGAGTCCGGGGTGGCGCTGGCGCCGCAGGAGGCCACGCTGTTGCTCCTGGGCATTCACGAAGATACCGGCTCGCTCACCTACGATACCTCCACGGCCCGCGACGCCCAGGCGGCTGCCTGGCTAATGGGTCAGGGGGCCCAGCTGGGGATCGTGCGCCGTTTCCTGGAGATCCCCCTGACCGAGGCCCAGCAGGCGCTCTATCAGCGCTTGCAGGCCGGCACGGAGTGGCTGATGCTGGAGGGCCAGAGCGTTCTCCTGGCGACCGCCGACGCGCCGCCCGATTTCGAAGACGAGATCTCTAGTGTCGTTCACCGCATGCGCGACGCGCTCGTACCCGATGGCCTGTTCGTGCTCGTCGGTCTCAGCCAGCACGTCCAGCTGGTGGCCCGGAGCAGCAACGATCAAATCGACGTCGCCGCGCTGGCGGCCCGCTTTGGCGGGGGCGGCCACAGCCGGGCTTCCGCCGCCATGCTGATGGGCCAGGACCTGGCTGCGGCCCGGCGCCAGCTGCTCGACGCCCTGCCCGAAGTGGTCAAGCCCATGGTCAAGGTGGCCGAGATCATGTCCCATGGCCTGAAGACCGTGCGTGAGACCGAGCTGGTGGAGGACGTGGCCGTGGAAATGCAGCGCCTGGGCCATGAAGGCTATCCGGTCGTCGGCGACGATGGCCGCCTCGTCGGCCTCCTGACACGGCGCGCCGTCGACCGCACTCTGGGCCACAAGCTGGGCACTCTGACGGTGCGCCAGATCATGCGTGCTGGCGCCGTCAAGGTCTTTCTGGACGACAGCATCGAACGCGTTCAGGAACGCATGATGGAAGAAGGGTGGGGCCAGATCCCGGTCGTCACGCGGCAGGCGCCCGATGAGCTGATCGGGATCGTGACCCGCACCGACCTGCTAAACTTGCTGTCTCAGCCGCCGCGCACGGGCCGGCAACAGGACATGCGCCGGCGCATGGCCGAGACCTTGCCGCGCGCCCTCTGGGAGATGGTACAGCGGATCAGCCAGACGGCCGCGGAGCAAGGCGCCCCCATCTACTTCGTGGGTGGCCTCGTACGAGACATGCTCCTGGCCAAGACGCCGACGGACATCGACATCGTCGTCGAGGGGGATGCGATCGCCCTGGTGGAACACCTGCGCTCCCGATTCGGCGGCGAAGCGCACACCCACGCCCGGTTCGGGACGGCCAAGTGGATGATTGGTCCGGACGTGTGGCGGGTGGTCGCCCCGGAAGCCGCGCTGCACGCCGCGCCGGAGAGCCTGGATTTCGTCACCGCGCGCACGGAGTTCTACGCTCATCCGACGGCCCTGCCGGAGGTGGCCCGCAGTTCGATCAAGCTGGATCTCCACCGGCGAGATTTCACGATCAACACGCTGGCGGTGCGCCTGGACGGCGTCCACCTTGGCCAGTTGCTCGACTTCTACGGGGGCCAGCGCGATCTGGACCAGGGGGTGATCCGGGTACTGCACAGCATCAGCTTCATCGACGACCCGACGCGCATTCTGCGGGCCGTGCGGTTGGAGCAGCGACTGGGCTTCCACATCGAGCAGCGGACGGCGGAGCTGATCGCCGACGCGCTGCCCATGCTCTCGCGGATTACAGGGGACCGCATCCGGCATGAGCTGGAGCTGGCCTTATTGGAGCCGGAGGCCGCGGCCATCCTGGCGCGCCTGTCTGAGCTGGGCGTGCTGGCGCAGCTTCACCCGGAACTTGGCTGGTCGGAGGCGATGGCGGAGGCGTTGGAGCGCATACCTGCCATCTGGGACGAGCCGATCTGGCGCGCCCGACGGAAGCCGGCGGACGCCGTCGTCACGCGCTTCATGACGTGGCTGCTGCATGTGCCGGCAGCGTCGCAAGACGCGGTGATGGCGCGCCTCCGGGTGCGGCAGACGACGCGGGCGGACGTCGTGGCGGCGCGCCAGCTGCTGGCCGCGGCGCGGGCTCTGCCCGCCGATGCCGCCCCCAGTCAGGCCGCGGCCGCCATCCGGCCGTATGCCGATCGCGAGCGCGTCCTGGTGGCCGTCCTCGCCGTCCTCGGCGACGAGACGCCCGCCACGGCGATCGTGCGCCGCTATCAGACCACGTGGAGCCGGGTAGAGACGGCCCTGAACGGGCACGACCTGATCGCCATGGGCCTGGAGCGCGGGCCCCTCATTGGCCAGGTTCTCGACGCGCTCCTCGCCGCCCGGCTGGATGGCCAGGTCGCCTCTGAGGCGGATGAGCGGGCCCTGGTGCGCGAACAGCTGGGCGACGCTTACCCTTCGCGCTAGCGACAGCCCCGCCCGGTCTAGAAGCTAGAGAGGCTCCCCACCGACCCCTTGACGCGCCAATCCCCCTCGATCAGCACCCCGGCCGCCTCGTCGTTGCTGCCGTCCATGTAGATATTCAGCCGCTTGCTGCTGTGCTCCAGCGCGATATCGATCACCCGGAGATAGGGATCGAGATGGCCGTCTGCCGGCAACAACGCCCCGAGTTGATTCGGCGCGTTGCGGAAGAACGCCCAGTCAAACGTGCTCCGTGGATGTTCCAGGTGGAGCGGCAGCGAGTGGATGCCGGCCTCCACCAGGTCCTGGAAGAAGTGCGTGCCGTAGGAGAGATCCGGCACACCTTCCTCGGTGCGCACGCTCATCTCCACCAATACGCGCGTATTGTGTATGTCGGCGTAGGTAACGCGGACGCCCAGGTCCAGGTTGGCGCTGCCCCACCGCCCGGGCCCGATGAGGATGAAGGTCTCCCGCTCCAGCAAGGCGTTCAGCCGGCCGATCGCCCGGCCAAGCTCCAGCTTGACGACAGGATCCGGGATCTCGCGATAGAGTATTGGGTCCACAAAAATGACGTATCGAATGCCCGACACCATGCCATCCGGCACCAGCTCGTAACTGCTGAACAGGATGTCTGCTGGCTCTATCTCGCGCGGTATGGTCACCGGCCCTTCGCGATCGCGCTGGCTGAGCGGTCGGCATTGCAGCACGAACAGGCGATAGTCTGGATTGGGGTAGTTGGGGATGATGTCGACGGCGAATTCGATGTCCACCGGCCGTTGATAGTAGTGCTCCAGCCGCTGCAACGCCGTACGCATCAGGCGGGTGAACTTCCGGTCCCGCGTCAAGAAGTCAAAGGTAACGACGACCTCGTCCATATGGGCCACGGATCCGGCCGAGAGCATGTTCTGCAAGTAGCCGTCTTTGTTGATCGAGGCGACGAAGCGCAGATCAGGGAAGTCGAGCTGCAGCACGTCGGCGACGGGCTGGGTGATCAGGCGGTTCTGTTCCAGGTCAATCGCGTCCATCACGTGCTGGGAGTAGCGGCGGATCATCTCCGGGCTGGTCTCCGGCCGCAGGGTTGGGTGGCTGAGCGCGATCATGCGCGGGTAGTCGCGATCGACGCGATCGACGGCCCGCGTGCCCATGCCCAGCACGATGCGCAGGAAGCCGTCCTCGCGGCGGATGCGCTTGTTCCAGCGAAACGGGTTCTGGCTGAAGCCAACGCCGGCCAGGCTGGGGAAGAGGTACCGCCCGTGACGCTTGCCGCGGACCCGCTGGATGAGGACGGCCATGCGCTCGTCGTAGTCGATCAGGCCGTGGCGGCGGCGATAGAAGATAGCGTCCGGGTTGAGCGTGCTGGCAAAGACCAGCTTGATATTCCGCAGGAGATCGGCCAGGTTCTCGTCGGGCGTGCCCTGGTTTGGACAGAAGTAGCTGTTGTATTTGCCGGCAAAGGCGTAGCCGAAGTTGTCCTCCAGCAGGCTCGAGCTGCGGACGATGATCGGCGAGTCGCCCATCGCCTCCAACACGCTGCGCAGCTGGCCCACGACGTGCTCCGGGAGCCGGCCGCTGAGGTGGGCGTCGATAACGCCTTCATAGTCCGACCGGATCTCGTCCACCGTGCGATACTTCTGATTCATCAGGTGGTCCAGGCCGTTGAGCGTGCGGAATTCGTAGATGACGTCAGTGCCCAGGAAGTAGGAGTCCGGGATCTCCACCTGGTCGCTGATATCCGGCCCGACCGTCGATTCGCGCAGACGCAGGATTCTCCAGGCCAGCAGCATGCCGGCCGCCTTGCCCCCGATCTTGCCGCCGCCAATGCGCCGGCGATGGATCCGTTGCAAGTCGTCGATGGTGAACACCTGCTTGGCGATGCCAATGTAGGGCAATTGATCGCTCACCATGCCTTTGAGCAGCACCACCTTGATCTCCTCGAGGTGGTGCTTGAACGAGGTGCGCTCGTCCGGCGGCAGGTTCTCATAGAGATGGCCCTGCTCGAACAGCATGTCCCAGGGCGCCAGCTCCGGGTTGAAGCGCAGCGTCCGTGGGCGATCCTCCGCCTGCTCGCCGGCCAACACCTCCTGTACAATCGCCTCGAACAGGGCGGTCGGCAGGTTGTGGCCAAAGTAGAAGTCGGTGGTGAAATCGCGAATGCGGCCGGTGCGCACGTCCCAGACCGTCGCCGGCTCCTGGTTGAACGGATCGTGCAGGCCCTCTCGCTTCTGCGACTCGATGGCCCGCGCCTTGACCTCCTCCTCGAACTGCTCCTCGGTGATGACGCCGCGGGCATACAGCTCCATGCGCATGCGGGCCCGGATCTTGTCGGACAGGATCGGGTATTGCGCCAGCTTGATGTAGATGTCCAGCGTGGGCGTCTTGGTGCGCAGCGAGTCGGTCGTCATGGAAGCTACTCTGTGGTGCGCGCCTATTCGTTGGCGGCCTTGCGGGGAATGTCCCGTGGTTCGCACGGGGCCATGTTGCCGGCATCCGGAAGGTCGACGAGGATGGCTTGCGGGTCGACGCGGTTGTTGAACTGGCTGATCTCAACGTCCTCATGAATGAGGCCGGCCCACACCGGCTGCGGGTTACGCTCGCCGAGCGCGCCGGTGATACGGATGCCACCGGTGATGACGGCGCGGGCGCCCGGCATCAGGTAGAGGTGGCCGTCGATCGCCTCCAGGTCGCTCGCAGCGCCGACAGCCCAGCGATACGGGTAGTTAGCCAATTCGTTCTCATAGCCGATGGCTACGCGCCAGGCGCCGGACTCGGTGAACCAGCCCAACGTGTTGTAGTTCCAGTCCGAGTCGTACACGGTTCCCGGCGCCGGCCCGGTGGTGCGGATGGGCGTCTCCCCGTAATTCTCGACCGTCAGGGTGAAGCTCAGGGTGTCGCACAGGGCCACGGCTGTCGCGCTGAACTGCACCTGCTGGCCCGTCGCCGGGGCCACGATGTCGGCGCGCGGCACGCCGCCAAAGCGGATGGTCAGCGTCTCCTCGACCCGCACGCGCTGCCCCTCGGCGTCCTGGGCCACAGCCACCACCGGATAGACGCCATCCGGAGGTGGGGTCTCACCGTTGTCCACGCCGCCTTCGTAGTCGTAGACGTGTCGTCCGGGCGCGCCTGGCAGGACATCGCGCTCGAGCTCGCCAATCGGCAATTCACGGCCGTTCTCGTCGACCAGAAAGACACGCACCTCGGCTTCTTTTTGTAGCACGAACTGGATCTGCACCCGGTCGTCGATGCCGTCCCGGTTGGGCGAGAAGACGGGCCGGTCGAGCTCGAATCCGCGCATCTCGGGCAGTGCCGTGTCGGCCGCTGCGATCTCCAGGTCGCCGGAGACCGCCTCGGCCACACCCCGTTCGTCGACGGCCAGCACGCTCCAGCGGTAGCGACCGTCCTGCAGCAGGCGGTTGATGATGACGCCCTGCACTGCCTCGTCCGGCAGCCGGTAGCCGTCGACCACGCCGCTGAAGAAGACGCTGTACTCCCCGGCGCCGCGCGGCTCATCCCAACGGAAGGTGTATTGGGTGCCGGCATCGTCGACGAAGACGATGGAGACCAGGGCGTTACGCGACAGCTCGTACTCGATCAGGAGGGCGTCCGTGTCGCCGTCTGCGTTGGGCGTGATGCGCGGGGCGCTGAAGCGAACGTTGCGCAAGAGGCTGTCGTCGCCCCGTACCAACCGCCATGTGGCGGCCACACCGGCGATGACTACCAGGAGGGCGACCAGACCGGCCAACAGGGACGTACGTTGGCGCTCACTCATGCCGGCAAGTGTACCAGAGCGCCAAATGCCGGGCGAGCCACGCCCGGCCACCGATCCGGCCACGATCGAGGCCCACCTACCGGTCTCAACGGCCCCGCAACGCCTCGTCAAGGAACCCGACCAAGCGGGTCGCCAGCG
>JBFGLK010000017.1:0-14528 GCA_041576195.1 Promineifilaceae bacterium (SeqCode) | reverse complement strand
GTCGGGTCGCTCCTGGCCGGCCGGCTCTATGATCGACTCCCCGGCCATCGCCTGATGGCCCTGTCGCTCGCGCTCACCGCGGCGACGATGGTGGCCGTCCCGCTGGTCCCGGCGCTATGGCTGCTCACGGTCGTCATGTTCCTCATCGGCCTGTTCGAGCCGGGCATCGACGTCGGGGCCAACACCCTGATCGTCTGGGTGTTCCGCGACCGGGTGGGACCCTACATGAACGGCCTGCATTTCTTCTTCGGCGTGGGGGCGTTCGTGGCGCCGATCGTCGTCGGCTGGGCGCTGGTCGCCGGCCAGGGGGTGCGCCTGGCCTACTGGGTGCTGGCCGGGCTCATCTTGCTGCCCGCGTTCTACGTCCTGCGCCAGCCGAGCCCGGCTCCGCCATCCGTCCTGGATGGCGAGGAAGACGCCGGGGCGGCCCGCTCCATTGTCTTGCTGCTGGCTATCTTCTTCTTCCTTTACGCCGGCGCCGAGATCGCCTTCGGCGGCTGGATCTTCTCCTACGCCGCGGCGCAGCCCGGGGCCACGGAGGAAGCGGCGGCCGGCCTGACGTCGTTGTTCTGGGTGGCGTTCACGCTGGGGCGCCTGCTGGCGATTCCACTCTCCGTCCGCCTGCGCCAACGGGCGCTCGTCCTGGGGGGGATCGTGGGCGGCGGCGGCGCTCTCGGCCTCATCCTGCTGTGGCCCGGCTCCCCGGCGGCGCTCTGGCTGGGGACGGCGCTGGTCGGGCTGTGCCTGGCCCCGGTGTTCCCGACCACGCTCTCGCTGGCGGAGCGGCACCTGCGCGTCAGCGGCCGGACGACGAGCTACTTCTTCGTCGGCGCGAGCGTGGGCGGCATGACGATCCCCTGGTTGATCGGGCAGCTGTTCGAGCCGTTGGGCCCCCCCAGCGCGATCACCACCGTGCTGGCGAGCCTGGCGGCTGCCCTGATGCTCTTTGGGCTGCTGCTATGGCGGATCGCCCGGCTACCCGCGCCGGTAGGGCACCGGGCGGGGCACCGCCGGGGAGATTCCCCGGCAGTCTCCCGGGAGTGACGGGACCGCCGGGACCCTTCCGGGGACATTCCCCGGCAGTTCCCCTCGCCTGAGTCGTCGGGGGGTGGCGGGGGAAGGCACGCGATTTTGGCAAATCGCGCCACACTGTACAAGGCCATCACAGCCGAAACGCGCGGCGCCAGTCGAGCCCGGCGGGCGGCTCCCAGCGCCCGGCCGCATCCTGGCGTCCGAGCGCCTGGTGCGCGGCACACGGGCAGCGCCACGCCCCCGACGCGGGGCAACCAGCGATCAAGGACGCCAACCGGGCCCTCTCGTCCGCCGGGACGCGATAGCCCACGTGGTCCCAGCTCTCCGCGTCAAGCCGACCGCGACGGGACTCCTCGTAGACGGCCACGCCGCGAAACGCGCACTGCCGGCAGGCGATGAGCTGCAGGACGATGTCGTCGGAGCGGTTGTCGGGCGGCAGCGTGATGGACGCGTCGATGCTCAGGCTGGCCTCGCCACAATCGGGACAGGTAAGGGACACGGTGCTCTCCTCGCCGGCTGGTCCGGTGTCTCACGCCATTGTAAAGGAGTTGCCGGCATGGGGGGAGGGATCTCTCTCACGATTTTGGCAAATCGCGACACAGGTGGCAATCGCGCCACAAAGGGGGCAAAGCGCGACACAGGGAGAGGGCCATGCCAATCGTCGCTCGTTCGCGTGACAAAGATCAGCAGCCAGGGGGCGGCCGCCGCCGCATAATGGGGTCGTAGGGAGCGATCGGGCCTGCTGGCCTGTCCCCGGACGGCCGCGCCCGCCGTCGCTCCAGGGAGGACCCCCCATGACCGATATCATCATCATCGGCGCGGGCATCGCCGGCCTGGCGGCCGGTTGCTACGCGCAGCGTCACGGCTTCCAGAGCCGGATCTTCGAGCTTCACGACCTGCCGGGCGGGTTGTGCACGGCCTGGGAGCGCCAGGCGTACGTTTTCGACGGCTGCATCCACTACCTGTTTGGCTCCGGCCCCGGCCAACCATACCACCAGCTCTGGGAGGAGCTCGGCGCCATCCAGGGCCGGCCGATGATCGATCACGAGGAGCTCATCCGCGTGATCGACGGCGAGGGTCGGGCCCTGATTGTCACCGCCGATCCCGATCGGCTGGAAGCGCACATGAAGGCGCTCTCGCCCGCCGACGCGTCCCTGATCGAAGACCTGGCCGACGGGATCCGCCAGTTCCGTGGCTTCGACCTCTCGATCCTGCAGCAGAAGCCGCGCTCCCTGATGAGCCCGGCCGACTGGTTGGCCTTCAACAGACACGTCCTGTCCTACACGTTGCCGATGGCCAAATGGGGCCGCATCTCCGCCCAGGAGTTCGCCGCGAAGTTCCGCGACCCGTTCCTGCGTCGCGCCTTCCCCCAGGCGTTCACCTGGCCGGACATCCCGGTGATGGCCGGCCTGCAGCTCCTGGCCTACATGGCCAACGGCAACGCCGGCTTCCCGGCTGGCGGCTCGCTGGCCTTCGCCCGGGCCATCGAGCGCCGCTACCTGGAGCTGGGCGGGCAGATCGACTACAAGGCCCAGGTGGAACGGATCCTCGTCGAGGCCGGGCGAGCCGTGGGCGTGCGCCTCTATGACGATCGGGAGTTCCGGGCCGACCGCGTCATCTCCGCCGCCGACGGGCGCGGCACCGTTTTCGACTGGCTGGGCGGCCAGTTTGTCGATCGCTCGCTGCGCCGCCTCTACGACGGGCACATGCCGATCCACTCTCAGGTCCAGGTGTCGCTCGGCGTGGCGCGCGACCTGGCGGCCGAGCCCCACTGGGCGATCTACCTGCTGGACGAGCCAGTGTCGATCGCCGGGCGGGCCCGCACGGAGATCGGGGTAAAGCATTACGGCTTCGATCCCTCGCTGGCGCCGCCGGGCCACTCGGCCGTCGAGGTGATGCTGGAGAGCGACTACGCCTACTGGCAGCGCATCTATGGCCGGCGCCTCTACGACACGGAGCAGCTGCAGGTGGCCGGGCAGATCATCGACTTCCTCGAAGGCCTCTACCCGGGCATCGGCGCCGACGTGGAGGTCAAGGACGTGGCCACACCGCTGAGCTACGAGCGGTACACAGGCAACTGGCTGGGCTCGACCTGCGGCTGGCTCCTGACTAAAGAGACGATGCCCCTGCTGATCAAGAGCGTGCCCAAGACGCTGCCCGGCCTCGAGGGTTTTTACATGTGCGGCCACTGGGTCGAGCCCGGCGGCGGCCTGCCGCTTGCCGGCATGTCCGGGCGGAATGTGATCCAGCTGGTGTGCGCGGAGGCGGGAGTGGCGTGGAGGATGGGGGAAGGTGAGGGGATGAGGGGATAAGGGGATGGGTGGTTAGTTTGTGGGTTGGTTTGCCCGCCGTCCTCCCACTCCGCGTTCCGCGTTCAGGCGCAGCAGGCTGCGCCCCTACGTCCGCGATTCGCAATGGCAATCGGTGACAATCATCACGCCAGGACGTGCCAAATGCAACTGCTTGGGGGGGCGGGCGCGGTGCTAAAGTTCGAGGGTATTGTGACACGCTGGAGAAGGTAATATGACCCTGACGACGAGCGAGCCCGAGATCGTCCACGACATCCTCATCGTGGGGGCGGGGCTGGCCGGCACCTGGGCCGCCCTGGCGGCCAGCCAGGCCGGCGTGACAAACATTGGCGTGCTCTCCAAGCTGCACCCACTGCGCTCGCACAGCGGCGCGGCGCAGGGGGGCATCGCCGCGGCGCTGAACAACGTCCGGCCGGTGGCCGGCACCGGCCCGCGCGGCCCTCTGGAGGCCCGACCGGAAACAGACGACCCGATCGACAGCTGGGAGCTGCACATGTTCGACACCATCAAGGGGTCGGACTGGCTCGGCGACCAGGACGCGATCGAGATCATGGTCAAAGAGGCACCGGAGATCATCTATGAGTACGAGCACATGGGCTGTGTCTTCAGCCGCGTGCCCGATGGCCGGATCGCCCAGCGCCGCTTCGGCGGCCACAGCGCGCCCCGGGCCAGCTTCTCGGCCGACTACACCGGCCACGTGCTCCTGCACACCATCCACGAACAGGCGCTGCGTCACGGCGTCCAGTTCTACCCCGAATGGTATTGTCTCGATCTGATCGTCGAGGACAACGTCTGCCGCGGGCTGGTGGCCATGGAGATCCTGAGCGGGCGGCTGGTGACGATGCGGGCCAAGGCGGTGCTGTTCGGCACCGGCGGCTATGGCCGGGCCTGGCGCATCACCTCGAACGCCACGGCCAACACGGGCGACGGCGTGGCCATCGCCTACCGTGCCGGCATCCCTCTCATGGATATGGAGTTCGTCCAGTTCCACCCCACCGGCCTCTATAAGAAAGGCATCCTCATGAGCGAGGCCTGCCGCGGCGAGGGTGGCTACCTGGTCAACGGGCTCGGCGAGCGCTTCATGGAGAAGTACGCCCCAGACAAGATGGAGCTGGCCCCGCGCGACCTGGTCAGCCGCTCCGAACAGACCGAGATCGAGGAGGGCCGCGGCATCGGCGACGATCGCGAGGGCATCTACCTGGACATGACCCACCTGGGCGCCGAGAAGATCATGAAGCGGCTGCCCCAGGTGCGCGAGCTGGCTCTGAACTTCGCCGGGGTCGACATCATCGAGGGCCCGGCGCCGATCCAGCCGACCGCCCACTACAGCATGGGCGGCATCCCGGCGGACGCGGACGGGCAGGTGATCGCCGACGCCGAGGGCACACCGGTGCTCGGCCTCTTCGCCGCCGGCGAGTGCGCCTGCATCAGCGTGCACGGCGCCAACCGGCTTGGCACCAACAGCCTGCTCGACGCCTCGCTCTTTGGGCGCCGTGCCGGCAAAGCCATGGCCGTCTTCGTGAAGAACGGGGCGCCGCTGCAGCCGGTGCGCGGCAAGCCGGCGGAGCAGAGCGCCGCGCGCCTGGCCGGCTTCATGGCCGACGCCCCGGGCGAGCCGGAGTCGGTGGCCGCCATTGCCGACGCCCTCAAAGACACGATGCAACGCAACGCCGGCGTCTTCCGCACCGCGGAGCGGCTGCAACGGGCCTTGACGGACATCAAGGCGCTGCAGGAGCGCTTCGCCCGCGCCCGCATTCAGGACCGCAGCCGGCGGTTCAACACCGACCTGCTGGCGGCCATCGAGACGGAGCACCTGCTCAGCTTTAGCGAGGTGATCGTGGTCAGCGGGCTGGCCCGCACTGAGAGCCGCGGGGCCCACTTCCGCACCGACTTCCCGAAGCGGGACGACGACCAGTGGCTCCGTCACACGCTGGCCCACACCAACGGCGCCGACGGCCCGCGGCTGAGCTACAAGCCGGTGACCATCTTCTGGGACCGCTACCCGCCCCAGGAACGGAAGTATTGATCCCGATGGACAACCCCATGACCCAAAACGGCACAACCCGAACGGCGACGATCCGGGTGCAGCGCTTCAACCCGGACGTAGACGCAAAGCCCACGCTGCGCGAGTACCAGGTGCAGGTCAGCCCGGACACGACGGTGCTTGACGCGCTGGAGACGATCAAGGCGACGCAGGACGGCAGCCTGACCTATCGCCGCAGCTGCCGGCACGCCATCTGCGGCAGCTGCGCCATGAACGTCAACGGCAAGAACACGCTCGTCTGCAACAAGCCGCTGCGCGAGGTGCTCGACCGCAAGGGCCGGGCCACCATCCGCCCCCTGCCCTACCTGCCGATCATCAAGGACCTGGTGGTCGACCGCAGCCAGTTCTGGGAGCAATACCTGCGGGTGAAGCCGTGGCTGATTCCCCCGGCCGACGTGCCGGAGGCCGAGTTCCGCATGACCCCGGCCGAGGTGGCCGCCCTGCGCGACGCCGAGAAGTGCATCATGTGCGGCGCCTGCTACTCCTCCTGCCAGGTCGTGGCCCTGCGCCAGGCCTACGTCGGGCCGCACGCGCTGCTCAAGATGTACCTGCGCGTGCTCGACCCGCGGGACAGCGCCCCCGAGGAGCGGCTGGTCGAGATCGGTGGCGACGACGGCGTGTATCGCTGCCACACCATCTTCAACTGCATCGACGCCTGCCCCAAGGAGCTGAACCCGACGGCGGCCATCGAGACGCTGCGCAAGCTGGCCCAGAAGCGGGCGGCGTTCGCCCGGGAGCGGGCGGAGCGCCAGCAGACGCTGGCCATGCCGGCCCCGGTGGCGCCGGGGGCGGAGATGCCGGCAGACATCGAGGGTTGACACAGGAGCAAGCCATGTACACAAGCACGGGATTCATCAGTTTCCTCTTCCGGCGCATCTCCGGCGTCGCCCTGGTGCTCTACCTATTCACTCATATGTGGGTCATCGGCTCGGTCAACGCCGGCCCCGAGGCGTTCGACGCCCGCCTGGCGCTCGTGCAGACGCCGTTCTTCAAGGTGCTGGAGATCGCCCTGCTGGCCGCGGTCGTCTACCACGCGGTCGACGGCATCCGCCTGCTGGTCGTCCACCACTTCGACGTGACCGAGTATCGCAAGAGCCTGTTCTACGCCATGTTCGCCGTCTTCGTCCTGCTGACGATCGCCGGCGGGCTGCCGATCCTGCTGTTCGCGCTGGAAGGATAGACATCATGCGCCTCTTTCAAATCCAACGGATCAGCGCCATCGCCCTGGTCGTCTTCCTGACTATTCACATGGTCGTGGTTCACTACCCGCCGTTCCACATCGACTTCAGCCGCATCGTCGAGCGCATGGCCCAGCCGCTGTGGAAGGGCATCGACATCCTGTTTCTCTTCTTCGTGCTCCTGCACGCCCTGTCCGGCGCCTATGCCGTCCTGACCGATTTCGAGAAGGTGGCCGCCTACAAGCGCGTCCTGGCCGGGCTGGCCATCGTGCTGGGCATCGCCGCCTTCGTCTACGGCACGGCGACGGTGTTGGCCTTCCAGCCGCCGGCCGCCTGATTGCGGACGTAGGGGCGCAGCAGGCTGCGCCCACATGTGGCATGCGGGTCGCGGAGTGCGGAGCGGGCGGCACGAACGGACCAACCAGCCAACCAGCCAGCCGGCTGACCACCGGATCCTCTGGCCACCCGCCCACCCAAAGGAGCCCCCCATGCCCGATTGGACAACCGTTGATCTCACCAGCGCGCTCGTCGAGCTGGTGCGGCGGGCGGCGACCGATCTCCCGTCAGACATGGAGGCCGCCCTGCGCCGCGCCCGCGGGACCGAAGCGCCGGGCTCGGCCGCCGAAGGGGCGCTCGAGGCCATCCTGGAGAACGTTCGCCTGGCCCGCCAGCACGCCACCCCCATCTGCCAGGACACCGGCACGCCCATCTTCGAGGTCTACCATCCACTCGGCGTCTCCACCCGAGCCCTGGCAGCCCAGATCCGGCGGGCCGTGGCCGTCGCCACCGAGCGCGCCTACCTGCGGCCCAACGCCGTCGACAGCCTGACGGGCAAGAACAGCGGCGACAACACGGGCGAGGACTTCCCCACCATTCACTTTCACGAGTGGGACGAAGCGCGGATCCACGTCGACCTGCTGCTCAAGGGGGGCGGCTGCGAGAATGTCTCCACGCAGTACAAGCTGCCAGACGCCCGCCTCAAGGCCGGTCGCGACCTGGAGGGAGTGCGCCGCGTGGTGCTCGACGCCGTCGTCCAGGCCCAGGGCAAGGGCTGTGCCCCCGGCGTGCTCGGCGTGGCCATCGGCGGCGATCGGGGCTCATCGTACATCAAGTCCAAGCAGCTGCTCTTCCGGCCGCTGGAGGATCGCCACGAGAACGAGGATCTCGCCGCTTTGGAAGACCGGCTATACGAAGAAACGAACACGCTGGGTATCGGGCCGATGGGCTTCGGCGGCGAGACGACCGTGCTCGGTGTCAAGGTCGGGGCGCAACACCGGCTGCCGGCATCTTACTTCGTTTCCGTCGCCTACATGTGCTGGGCCAATCGCCGCGCCAGCCTGGACGCGAGCCCGGCCGGCGCGCAGCTGGAGGTGCGCTATGGTTAAGCTGACCCTCCCCATCGCCGACGAAGCCATCCGCGCCCTCCACGTGGGCGACACCGTGGCCCTCACCGGGGTGATCGTCACCGGCCGCGACGCGGCGCACAAGTTTATGGTGGAGCAGTTCGTCAAGGGGCAGGTGCCGGCAGCCGACGCCTCGCTCTATGCCGAGCTCAAGCGCCTGCTCGACGGCGGCGTCATCTACCACTGCGGCCCCGTCGTCAAAAAGCACGACGACGGGCAGTGGTCGTTCGTCGCCGCCGGGCCGACCACGAGCATCCGCGAAGAGGTCTACCAGCCCGCGGTCATCGAGCACTTCAACCTGAAAGGCGTCATCGGCAAAGGCGGCATGGGCGCCAACACGCTCCAGGCCTGCCAGGACGGCCCGGCCGTCTACTTCCACGCCATTGGCGGCGCGGCCACGCTGATCGCCCGCTCAGTCAAGGAAGTGCTCGCGGTGCACAAGCTGGAGTTTGGCGTGCCCGAGGCGATGTGGGTGATCCGGGTGGAGGAGTTCCCTGTCGTGGTCACCATGGACAGCCACGGCAACAGCATTCACGACCGGGTGGAGCAGGCGTCGCAGGCGAAACTGAAGGAGCTGCTGGCGCTGTAGGGCCACACGCCGTCCCGCCAACCGGGGCAGCGCCTAGGCCGCCGCCAGCGCCTCGTCCAGGATCCGGGCCACGGCCTGGTACACGGGCGAGCGGTCGCCCAGCTCGACCAGCGGCCGGCCGGAGAACTCAAACGACGCCAGCTCGTCGTCTGCCGGCACCACGCCGAGCAGCGGAATGTCCAGTCCCTCGACGCGCGCCTGCAGCGCCCCCGGCACCTCCCCGCGCACGCGGTTCAGCACCAACCCAACGTGGTCGATGTGGATGTCCATGTCGTGGCGGAAGGCGGCAATGCGCTCCGCCGCGACGATGCCCCGCTGGGTCGGGTCGCTCACCACCAGCAGGAGCTGCACGTCGCGCGTGGTGCGCCGGCTCAGGTGCTCCATGCCGGCCTCGTTGTCGATGACGATGTAGCGGTAGTTCTTGCTGATGGCGTCGATCACCTGGCGCAGGTTGTGGTTGACGGCGCAGTAGCAGCCGGGCCCCTCCGAGCGCCCCATGGCGATCAGGTCAAACCGCTCCCCCTCGGATAGCGACGCCCGCACCTGGTAGTCCAGGTAGTCCTGCTTGCTCATGCCGTTGGCCACGCTGCCCATGGCCGCGCCGCCGGCGGTGAGGGACTCCTTGACCTGGGCCAGCAGGTCCTCGCGAATGTCCCCCACAGTCCACTCCAGGTCCAGCCCCAGCACCATGTTGAGGTTGCTGCTGGGGTCGGCGTCGATGGCCAGCACCGCGCCGGGTTGCGTCTGGACCAGGTGCTTGATGACCATGGCGGCGATGGTGGTCTTCCCCACCCCCCCTTTTCCGGCCAGGGCGATCGTAATCGGCATCAGGCGTTTCCTCGTGACTATTCAGTGGCACTTTGTGCGGCCAGCGTCGCGGCGATTGACTCTGCCGCCGCGCGCACGGCCGGCACGTGATCGAAGACGGCCAGGCCCAGCCGGTCCGCCTCCTGCACCCGGAGGTCTGCCGGCAAGACGCCCAGCAGCGGGATACCGGGCGTGTTCTCCGCCAGGAAGGCGGCCTCGGCCTCGTCGCGCACCTTGTTGCCCACCAGCCACAGCCGCTCCAGGCCGATGTCCCCGGCCAGCTTGCGGATCTGGGCGGCGGTGCCCAGGCTGCGCCGCGTCGGCTCGACGACCACGATCATGGCGTCCACGAAGTCGACCGTGGCCCGGCCCAGGTGCTCGACCCCGGCATACATATCCAGGAGCAACACATCGTCCCGGCGGAACAACAGGTGGGTGAACAGGGTCTTGAGCAGGGCGCTCTCCGGGCAGATGCAGCCGGAGCCGCCGAGATCGACGGCGCCCATCTCCAGCAGGCGTACGCCGCGATGGACGACGCTGAACCGCTCGGGCAGGTCGTCCACCCGCGGGTTGAGCGTGAAGAAGCCGCCCACGGTCCCCGGCCGGGCGCCCGTGCGCTCCAGGATCAGCTCGTCCATCTCCGCGATGGGGGAGAGCTGCCGGCGCAGCGCCGGCGGGAAGCCGAGGGCCCCGGCCAGGCAGGGCGACGGGTCGGCATCGACGGCCAGCACCTGCCTATCGGCAGCGGCATAGACCTGCGCCAGCAGCGCGGTCAACGTCGTCTTGCCCACGCCTCCCTTGCCGCTGATGGCCAGTTTCATCACGGCTTCTCCTGGCTATGCCCGGCCACCAGCCGGCGCGTCAGCGCGCTGCCCACGATGGCGCATGCGTCGGTCGGCAGCTGGTGCGGGACGGCGGCGTCAAACAAGATGCGATAGGAGGGCGGGAAGTCCTCGTCCCCCAGCCACGCCACGGCGGCCACGCTGACCCGCGGCAACACGGCGAAGGCGAAGGCGGCGTCGCCCAGCGACAGCGGCGCGCCGGCCACGGCCCGGGCCGCCCGGCCAAAGGCGGCCAGGTCGTCGCCAAAGGTCGCCGCCAGCGGTCCCCCACTATAGCCCTCGAAGGCCCGGGTGTAAAACTGGCCGTCCGGCAGCTCGGTGAAGGCGATCCAGCGATCGGCCAGCGGCGTCCCGTCGGCCGTCCACAGGTAGTAGGCCAGCAACGCCTGGCTCATGCCGGGCAACAGCGCGTTGGAGGCCTCGTCGCGGCCCGCGAGCTCCGGCCAGTCGAGGCGGACCGGTTGCCCCCAGAGGCGCAGGCGCAAGACGCGCTCCCGCTCATGCCATGTCGCCCCGGCGCGGGCGGCCAGACGCGCCGGATCCTCCTCGCGCAGGCGGCGGCGCAAGGCCCGCACCTGCCGGTCCAGCGGGCGTTCCGGGGCGGGCGTGGCGGACCCGGTCACAGGAGCCCCCGCTCCGCCAGCAGCGGGCGTGGATCGACCAGGTTCTTTTCCAGGGCGGCGGCCTTTGCCGGCAGCCCCAGGGCCAGGGCCAGTAGCTGCGTGAAATAAAAGACGGGCATCGGCTCGTCCAGGCCGAACTGCGCCTGGCGCGCGTCCAGGTTCATGTGGCAGAGTGGGCAGGCCACGGCGATGGCATCCGCCCCGGCCTCGCGGGCGTGGGTGATCAGATCGCCGCTCAGCGAGAAGACGATCTCCGGCCGGGTCAGGGCGTGGGTGGCGCCGCAGCATCGCGTCTTGTACGACCAATCGAGTACCTCCGCGCCGGCGCTCCGCAGCAGTTCGTCCATATCGGTCGGGTTCTCCGGGTGCTCTGACTCGGTCACATGCGGCGGGCGCGTCAGCAGGCAGCCATAGTAGCTGACCACCTTGAGCCCGGCCAGCGGCCGCGTCACCTGCTCGGCCACGCCGTCGACGCCGACGTGCTTGTGCAGCGCCTGCGACAGGCTGAGCACCTGCACCGAGTCACGGTAGGCGTAGCCCAGGTCGCGGTCCAGGTCCGCCCGGTGCGCCGGGTTCGCCCGGATCTCGTATTGGGCGGCCTTGTGCCGGTTGAAGCAGGCGGCGCAGGGCATCGTCACCTCGCGGAAGCCGCTCTGCTCGATCAGGGCCAGGTTCTCCAGCGGCAGGCGGGTAGCCTGCTCGGGGTCCGCCCGGTGGGCGGCGGTGCTGCCGCAGCAGACCCAGCCTTTGGGTTCTATCAGGTTCAGCCCCAGGGCCCTGGCCACGGCAGTGGCCGAGCTGTTGAACTCGCCGGCCGTGCTATGCAGGGAGCAGCCGGGATAGTAGGCGATGGCCTCGCCGGCGCCGGGCACCGGCTCCGCCGGGCGCGGCGGGCGGCCCAGCCGCGGCAAGAAGGCGACCTTACGCTTCTTGAGCATTTGCAGGTAAAACGGCAGGTCGTCCAGCAGGTGCTCCGGCTGGCGCAGCTTCATCTCGGCCATCAGGCCCGGCTCGTAGGCCCGGCCCCAGAGACGCACCTCGCGCAGGAAGGCCTCGTTGAACAGGTTGACCTCGGCCACCGGCGGCTCGACGCCCCGGGCCAGCGCCTCGCGGGTGAGGAACTCCATGATGGCGTTGATGTCCAGCCCTTGCGGGCAGCGGGTGGTGCACGTCTGGCAGGCGGCGCAGAGCCAGGGCGTCTGCGCCTCCAGCGCGATCGCCTCCTGGCCGAGCTGGACGGCGCGCATGATCTGGTTGGGCTGCCAGTCGAAGAAGGCGGCCAGGGGGCAGCCGCTGGTGCACTTGACGCACTGGTAGCAGAGGTAGACGTTCTGCCCCAGCTTCGCCTGGATGCGCCGGGCCAGCTCCGGGCTGATGGTCATTGGTTGTGGTTCGTTCATCTGTGGCCTCCGGATTGGGCCAGGTCGATGTTCAGGTGGCGGCGGTTTCGGCTGCCGGCACGACCGGCCGTGGGAGCAGGCCGGCCCCCTCGACGATGGGCCGCACCGCCTCTTCCCACTCGATCGCCATGATGTGCACGCCGGCCACGCCCGGGATCTCGCGCAGCTGCTGGATCAGCTCGACGCAGATCTGGATCCCCTCCTGCTGCCAGGCCTCGGCGCGGGCGCGCTTGTCTTCTTTGGTCAGCTCGTCCTTGCCCTTGCCGGCCCATGGGGCGCCGGCAGCGCTCATGCGCTCGATCAGCTCGTCGGGCACCAGGATGCCGGGCACGTTGTTCTTCATGTAGCGGGCCATTCCCGGGCTCTTCAGCGGCCCAACGCCGGCCAGGATGTAGGTCTTCTCCGCCAAGCCCAGCTCGCGAACCTTCTCCATGTAGCGGGCGAAGGCGGGCACGTCGTAGACGAGCTGCGTCTGGATGAAGTCGGCCCCGGCGGCCACCTTCTTGGCCAGCCGGTAGGGCCGGAAGTCGATCGGGTCGGCGAAGGGCGCGGCGGCGGCGCCGACAAAGAAGCGGGGCGCCTCCCCCTTGAACGGATCGCCACACTGGAAGACCTCGCGATCGCGCATGTCGGCGACCAGGCGCACGAGCTGCAACGAGTCGATGTCGAAGACGTTCTTAGACGTCGGGTGGTTGCCGAAGGTCTGGTGGTCGCCGGTGAGGCAGAGCAGGTTGCGCATCCCCAGGGCATAGGCGCCGAGCAGGTCGGCCTGGATGGCCAGGCGGTTGCGGTCACGGCAGGTCATCTGGATGACCGGCTCGAGCCCTTCCTGGAGGACGATGGTGCCGGCACCGATGCTGGACATGCGCACGATGGCCGTCTGGTTGTCGGTGATGTTGACCGCCTCGCAGACGCCGTGCAACAGGGCCGCCTTCTCCCGGATCACCGCCGCGTCAGCGCTCTGCGGCGGGCCCAGCTCGCCGGTGACGGCGAAGTGGCCGGCGCGCAGGACGCGCTCCAGGTTCGAGCCGGCGAGATAGCCGTTCTTGGTATCAGGCGTGGTCATGGCTCAATCCTCCTCCGCGGCCAGCCGCAGGTCGTCCCGCGTGATCGTGCGCGGGCCGCCGTCGCGCGCGGCGCGCCAGTTCTTAGGGGGTTGCAGGTCCAACAGGACGTGCAGCTTGTTCATGCCCTGGAGGCGATCGACGATCAGGTGCCAGGCGCAGGGGACGTTCGGGTCGATCTCACAGTGACCGGCCTCCGAGCCGCCGCACGGCCCGTTGAGCAGCGACTTGGAGCAGCGGGCGATGGGGCAGATGCCCCCGGTCAGCCCCAGGATGCAATCGCCACAGGCGGCGCAGCGCTCGGCCCAGACCCCCTGCTCCGTGGGCAGCCCCAGGAAGCTGGTGTTCAGCCCGGGCACGACCCAGGCGTCGGGGAAGTGCTCGACCAGCGCCTGCACGCCGACGCCGCAGCCCAGCGAGAGGACGACGTCGGCGGCGGCGACCTGGTCGGCGAGCTGATCCAGGTACTCCCACTCGCACTGGCGCTGGACGGTGACGTCGCTCACGTCCCGCTCCGCGCCGTCCAGGCGCGAGGCCATGCGCAACGAGGTGGCGGCGATGGCCGCCTCGCGGGCGCCGCCGGCGAAGCAAACGGTGACGCAGGTGCCGCAGCCCACCACAAGCACGTTTTCCGCTTCGCCGATGAGTTGCTTTAGCTCGGCCAGTTTCTTTTGCTCTGCAACGATCATGGTTGCTCTCCTAAGTTGCCGTCAGGAGCTGGCGGGACAGGTCCTTCTCCGGTCTCCGTGGGCCGGGCCTCCGCCCGCCGCAGCGGGCTCGGGCCCAGCGCCGTCACCTGCTCCGTCATTTCGGCAGCGACGGCGGCGAACTGGCCGCTCATTGCCGACGACAGATTGACCATGCGCACCCGCTCCGACTCCAGGCCAATCTGGGCCAGCAGGTCCTGTATTCGCTTCACTCGCCGCCGGGCGCTGGTATTACCGTCCAGGTAATGACAATCGCCGGGCAGTCAGCCGGCTACCATGACGCCGTCAACGCCGTCCTCGAACGCCTGCAGCGCCAGCAGCACGTCCATCTTGCCGGTACAGGGAATCTGGACGATCTTGACGTCTGGCGGATACTGTAGGCGCAGGCCTCCGGCCAGGTCGGCGGCGGCATAGGCGCAGTGCTCGCAGCAGTAGGCCACGATTTGGAGCGTCGTGCCGATCATGACAACACCTCCGCGACCGGAATAAAGGTGGCCGGTCGCTCTGTCAGGGCTTTCACTTCGGCCATT
>JBFGLK010000016.1:0-14532 GCA_041576195.1 Promineifilaceae bacterium (SeqCode) | reverse complement strand
TGGTGCACAGCGGCAGCGAGGCCCCCGTGGCCGGGGCCACCGTGAGCGGCAACTGGAGCGCGGGGGCCCACGGCTCTGGGTCGTGCGTCACGGATGGGACGGGCCGGTGCAGCGTTGCCAAGACCAACATCAAGGGCAACGTGAGCAGCGTGACCTTCACCGTGACCAGCGTGTCGTCTGCGGGGAACGTATACAGCGCCGTGGCCAATCACGATCCCGATGGCGATAGCAACGGGACGACGATCGTCGTGACGGCGCCGTAGGCCCGGATCGGGAGGGGGATGGCGGGCGGAGGTGATCGATAGGGCCCTCCGGGGAACTTCCGCGGAGGGCCCCGTGACTTCTGGCGGCGGCTGGCGACTTCAGATATAGACGCCAGTGGCCCGCACCGTCGGGAGAGAAGAGGAGTGCTTGATGACCATCCGCCGTCTTCCCCTGAGTTCGCCGACAACCCATCGCCGCTGGCCCCTGATCCTGCCGGCCGTCTGCGCGATCCTCGTGTTGTTCGCCTGGCAGGGTCGTTCCCTGGCTGCCGGGCCTCTTGTTGCCGATGAGCGGCCTGACCCGGCTCGGACGCTGACGCTGGAGGAACGAATCGCCTGCCAGACCGCGCTCGAAAACGTCTACTGGCGGCACCGTATCTGGCCAGAGCGGAATCCGACGGCCAAACCGGCGCTCGAGGAGGTCATGCCGGCAGCGGCCATCAGGGCCAAGGTCGTGGATGGCCTGGCAGAGTCGGCGGCGCTGGCCGCGTTATGGCAGGCGCCCATTACCGGTCCCATGCTGCAGGCGGAGGTTGAGCGACAGGCTCGCACCTCGCGCGATCCGGCGCTGCTGAGCGAGCTGTGGGAGGCGCTGGGCGGGGATCCGGTGTTGGTGGCCGAGTGCCTGGCCCGACCGGCCCTGGCCAGCCGGCTTTTCGAGCGCTACTTCCGCCACGATCGGCGGTTCGCCGACCAGACGCTGGACTCCTGGTGGCAGGCGAATCGACGCTCCTTCGCGCCGGACTTCGGCGTTCCTGAGGCATCGTATCGACTGCCGGCACAGACTGCCGGCAGCCTCCTGGACGACACCTGGACGGATACCGCCTCCATCCCGCAAGTCACCCTTGGCGGCGCCGTCTGGACGGGCAGCGAGATGCTGTTCTTTGGCGACGGCACGCAGGGATATCGTTACGATCCGGCAACCGATAGCTGGCAGACGTTGACCGTCGTCAACGCGCCGGCCAGCCGCACCGAGTTCACCACCGTGTGGACGGGCAGCGAGATGATCGTCTGGGGCGGCTGCTCCGGCGGCACCGAGTTCTGCACGATGAACAGTGGGGGTCGGTACAACCCGGCCACCGATACCTGGACCAGCACCAGCGGCTCTGGCGCTCCGAATCCACGGCGCCTGCACGGAGCGGTCTGGGCGGGCACGGTCATGATCGTCTGGGGCGGCTGCACGGAGGATCCCAACGGCAATCAGAACTGCAACGTCGGCCTGAACAGTGGCGGACGCTATGACCCCGTGACGAACTCGTGGCAGCCGACCAGTCTCGCCGGGGCGCCAAGCGCCCGCAACCTGCCCGAGCTGGTGTGGGCAGGCGATCAGATGGTTCTCTGGTCTGGCACGAATGCCGCGGACCCTGGTCGGCGTTACGATCCGGTCACCGATACATGGCAAAGCATCAGCACGACCAACGCGCCGGCTGGTTCCCTGAGCTCGCTGGTGTGGAGCGGCTCCGAGGTAATCGCCTGGGGTGGTTGCACTGGCGCCCCTTTCTGCAGTACCCCGACAAACACCGGCGGACGTTACAACCCGAGCAGCGACAGCTGGACGCCGGTGACCCTGACCGGCGCCCCGAGTCCCCGGTGGTTGCATGGAGCCACCTGGGCGCCCGGCGAGATGGTCGTCTGGGGTGGCACCGACGGCCCTACCAGTTTTCTCGGGGATGGCGCGCGCTACGACCCGGCCAGTGACTCCTGGAGCCTCATCGCGGCGCTCAACGCCCCGGTGGCTCGAAGCCAACCCTCTGTGTTCTGGACCGGCGCCGACGTGCTGGTTTGGGGAGGGCTTGGCGTGGGCGGATTTGCCAATACGCGGGGCGGTGCACGATACAACCTCGGCACGGAGACGTGGGTGCCCATCAGCGACGAGGATCCCTTCTCCGCGCGCAGTCTGCACACCGCCACATGGACCGGCGTGGAGATGATGGCCTGGGGCGGCTATGGCGATAATCAGGTGGGAGGAATTAGCACGGGCCGGCTCTATTACCCGGCCACCGACACCTGGGACTTCGTCAGCCAGACGAATGCTCCGCCAGGGGGCGCCGGCCATTCCGCCCTGTGGACGGGCACGGAGGTGCTGATCTTTGGCGGCCAGGTCTTCTCCTGGGAGGCGCCGGCCGAGGGCGGTCGCTACAACCCCATGACCGATAGCTGGACGCCAACGAACACAAACGGGGCGCCGGAGCAGCGCGGCCAACATTCGGCCGTGTGGACCGGCAGCAAGATGATCGTCTGGGGTGGCGCCGTGCACGACTCACCCGCGGATAGCTTCGGGGCAATCTATGACCTGGCCAGCGACAGCTGGTCGGCCATGAATCTTGCGGGCGCGCCCGAAGCGCGCCGCCTGGCGCCGGCGGTCTGGACCGGATCGGAAATGGTGGTTTGGGGTGGGGTGGGGATCTTCGGCTTGTTCGACACGGGGGCGCGCTACGATCTGGCGAGCGACAGCTGGACGCCCACGAGCAGCCTGAACGCGCCAACTGCCCGCGTGATGCACCAGACCATATGGACGGGTGAGGAGATGATCGTCTGGGGTGGAGCTCTGGAGTTGTCGCCCTGGGATCTGACGAATAGTGGAGCACGGTATGATCCGCAGAGCGATACGTGGACGGCCACCAACACGACGGGGGCGCCGGCGCCAACGGCACGGCACACGGCCGTATGGACTGGGAGCGAGATGATCGTGTGGGGCGGTTGTGAGGACAACAGCAGCTGTCTGCGGTCCACCAGCGGTGGTGGTCGCTACGATCCCCTGACCGACAGCTGGATGCTCACCAGCCTGCAAAACGCCCCTGAGGGCCGCCAGCTACACGCGGTTGTCTGGACGGGGACTGAGATGATCGTGTGGGGCGGTGAGGGCGAGAATGGATATCGCAACACGGGCGGGCGGTACGCTGCCGACGTGGCCCCCGGCTTCCTCCTGGCCCCGCAACAGCTTAGCCGGAGCGTCTGTGCGCCGCGGCGCGGCATCTTTAACATCCTGGTGGACCAGGTGGCCGACTTTACGGACCCCGTCGCCCTGAGCGTGACGGGCGCCCCGGCGGGCACCGTCTTTTATCCCTCCGCCGTCGTGACACCGCCGGGCAACGCCTACCTGATCGCTCAGAGCGGCGTCGCACCCGGCACATTCGAGCTCGATGTGACCGGTTTCGCCGCGGGGGCCTCGCCGCCGGCGCGGACGATATCCGTGGACATGACCGTGTACACCGCCGTGGCCGGGGCGCCGAGCCTGCTGTCGCCCGCGCCCGGGCAACTCGACGTCCCGTTGGTGCCCACGTTCCAGTGGTCGGCGGTAGCTCAGGCCAGCCGCTACCTGGTGGTTCTGTTGCAGGCCGGCACGGTGGTCGACTACGCCGTGACCGACGAGACGAGTCACAGTTTCGCCACACCCCTCGATCCCCTGACCCCATACACCTGGACCGTACGCGCCCTCAACCCGTGCGGGCGTGGCGCTTTCGCGCCGCCGTCGTCCTTCACGACGCAGGGCACCGTGACCCTCTTGCTGGTGGACGACGACAACAACTTCCCGGACGTGCGGCCGTACTACACGGCGGCGCTGGACGCGCTTGGCGTCAGCTACGCTATCTGGGACACCGCCAACAGCGACGACGAGCCTGATCTGGCCACGCTGGTGCAGTACGAGATGGTGGTCTGGTTCACGGGCACCTCATTCGGCGGGTTTGCCGGACCGGGCAACCCGGGTGAGGCGGCGCTCGGCGCCTACCTTGACGAGGGAGGCTGTCTTTTCATCAACTCCCAGGACTACTACTGGGATCGGGGCCTGACCCCGTTCATGCAGGCATATCTGGGCGCATTGAGCGTGCAGAGCGACGTCTTCCACGACACGGTGACCGGGCAGGGCGCCGTCTACGGCGGCCTGGGCCCGTATGTGTTGACGGACGCGATCATCAGTTACAGCGATCGGGTAAACCCGAGCCCCGCGGCGCAGCTGGCCTTCCTGGGCGATGCCGGCAACGCGGCTATTACCAAGGACGCCGGCGGCTACCGGACGACGTTCTGGGGCTTCGCCTGGGAGACCCTGCCCGATGCCGGCAGATCTGAGACGATGTCGGCCACGGTCGACTGGTGTACCGGCCCATAGGATGGGTCAAGCGCGCGACGAACACGGTCAGTGTCCTGGCGCGAGGACATCTCGATGGAAAAAGTGAACCTGAAGCAGGCCCTGAGCCAGTTCGACGAGCTCTGGTCGCCGCGTATCGCCGGCGAGCTCAATGGACAGCACGTCAAGCTCGTCAAGGTCAAGGGTGCGTTCGTCTGGCACCAACATGAGGACGGGGACGAGCTCTTCCTCGTCCTCAAGGGACGCCTGACGCTTGAGTTTCGCGACCGGGCGGTGGCGCTGGACGAGGGCGAGTTCCTCGTCGTGCCGCGCGGTGTGGAGCACCGCCCGGTGGCCGACGAGGAGGCGCACGTTCTGCTTTTCGAGCCGGCGGGGACGCTGAATACGGGCAACGTGCGTGACGAGCGGACGGTCGACCGGCCCGGGCGGTTGGCCGGCGCGACTGGCGAGGATTAACGACCCCGCAGGTCTGAAAAACCTGCGGGGTCTAGAGACCTCGGCGTTGGAGGACCTCACCGCGTCGTTGACGACCGCGCCATAGGCAGATGTCGTGGATATATCTGGGAGCGCCGGGGAATCCCCCGGGCAGTCCACTTCAGTCGGTAAGCCGCATCAGGCTGGGCAGATAGAGGAGCCACGCCTCCCGGACGGCCAGGGTGGTGACCTGCGCACTGGCTAGGGTTTCTGGGTCCAGCATGGACGTCGCCGTGATGATGGACGTATCGACGGCGCCATCATCTGCGTTCGCCGGGATGGTCACGGTCAGCGTCAGCGACACGCTCTGGCCAGGGCCGAGCAAGACGGGACCATCAGGGGCCAGGATGGCGGGCCAGGTGCTGAGAAGATCGAGCGTGAAGGTGTCGGTGATGTTGCCGGCATTGGTCAGGCTGATTTCGTAGACCATGTCCTCGCCCGGCGCGCCCGCCCCTTCCTGATCGACGGGCACGAGGGCAACCCCGGCTTGAGGCGCCACGACAGTCAGGGTCAGGTGCGTGCTGACAACCGGCGGCAACGCCGGATCATTGTGCTCAAGCGCCAGATACGCTTCGACTTCCCCTGGCACCAGGTTCTCCGCGTCCATCGCGACGACGAACGTCTGGCTGCCATGTCCGGGAATCGCCACCTCATCGGGGGTGACCGAAAGCCAGGGGATGTCCCCGTAAGCCGGCGACGCCAACCAGGCCATGACGTTGTTGGCCAACAGCCGGTTGTCGGCCTGATTGATGACGCCGTCGCCGAAGTCCTCACCGCTGACCACGACCATCCGTCCGCCGTCTTCCTCGTGAGCGATTACGTGCGCCTCTCCGTTCTCGTAGGAGACCGCGACCTCCGAGAGAGGCGCCCCCGCCAGGTGGTGATTGAAGTAATCAAGGTAGATTTGCGAGACGCCAACGGTTATCAGGTGCGGGGTGATGTTGTCCGTGAAGCCGTAGTAGAAGTCACAGCACTCGTAGGCGATGTTGTAGATTCCGGCCAGCGGTTCGGTAGCTTCGCTTTCACCGCCCAATACCAGGACGGCTCCGCCCTCGGCCAGCCACTGGCTTACCAGCGTCAGCTCGGCGAAGGTCCAGTCGTTGGCCCAACCCTCGCTTACCCAGAGAACGTCCACGCTTTCGAGCAGCGAGGCAGGCAAGGGGAAGGTCAGGTTCAATAGGATCTGCGCGCCCGCCGTCGCGAGATCAGTTATCAGCGTGTCGTAGTTAGAAGCGGAGGCGCCGCTGTGGGCCTGGTCAAAGAGGATGACCGCCCCGTCCAGCCGCGGGTCGAGGGGCGCCTGAGGCGCGAGATCCGGATAGGCCTCGTAGACCGCGATGTCCAGTGGAAGCGGTCCCTCGTTGGCGACCGTGAAGGTAACGACCTCGCTGGTGCCGGCAACAAGAGAGCCGGTAATCGACTCGAGCGTGAAGCCCAGTCGCGGTTGTGCCGGCTCCAGCGCCACGTCGACAACGGTTGTCCCACCGGCCTCGACTTCAACCGTCCGGGTGGCCGTGAAGTAGCCCTGGGCGTAGGCCGATAGCGTGTAGCCGCCTTCATGCGCCCAGATGAGGTAGTCGGGATCGGCCTGGGCTGTGTGTACGTTCATCAGCTCGACCGTGGCTGCAAGCGGTAGCTCGGTCCAGGCGTCGCTCAACGCGCCGGAGACGGTGCCCATATCGTCCGTGGGCAGGACATCCATCGTCGCGTCAACGCGCGTTGTCGGCGTGATCGGATCGTTGCTGTCGACCCTGAGGTGGGCCGCGTGCGAACCCGGCTGGGCGCTCCCGGCGTCGAAGGTGATGGTGACGGGTAGCTCGCCGTAGCCCGGAATCGTGCCCGTGATGGGATCCGTGGTCAGCCAGCTGACTCCGGCCGGGAGACAGTCGGGCGCGTTGCCCGGATAGGCGTAACAGATGGCCAGGTTGTCTGATAGCGTGGCGCCATAGCTCAGGCCAATCGTTCCGGACGCGTTCTCAATGCCGGCATATGACGTCGTCGTGCCCTCGAGCTCCAGGTATTGGACCAGGATGTTGCCGTTCTCGTACAGGATCAGCTCCATCGTGTGGGGTGTGCCAGCCCAACAGCAGTAGTACAGGTTCTCTAGCATCAGCACAAAGCGCGTGGGGTTCTGTAGCGTCTCGTAGAAGACGCGCGTATCTGTCCCTGGACTGGCGACATACATGTCATCGCCGAAGAGAGCGACGTCATTGTTCGGGTCGTTTGTCTGCGGCAAGGTGCCCCAGGGAATCGTGCCGTAGCCCTGGCCGAAGCTGATGTAGCCGTTGCTTCCCACGTACAGCTCGGTGTAGGCTGTGCCGTAGTAGTCAAAGGAGAAGCCAAGGGGGATCGGGCCGGCGTAGCCATCATCTGTGCTTGTCCAGCTCGTGATTGCCGTGCCGCTCTCGCTGATGTCGATCCAGGCGAACGCCGGACCTCCCGGCTCGTTCGAGTCCTGGAAGCTGTAGCCAAAGGCGTCGGGCCCGCCAGACGCGTTTGGCCCCTGAGCAGCGACGGCCTGGCCATGATATGGAGCGAGCGCAAAGGAGAGCTCCGCCGGCCCCTCGTTCGTGATGGTGAGCGTCTGCTGAGCGGATTCGCCATAATCGAGGGTGGCGCTCAACGACGAGGGTGTGTGCGCCAGCCTGGGGACATCGGGGACGAGGCTGAAGTCTTGCGTTGTGCCGGCCTGCGCCGTAATGGCGATTTCTGCCGTGGCCGTCACGTAGCCGGTGGCCGCCACCCGTGCGGTATAGGTGCCGGCATCAAGCCAGAGTAGGTAGCTGCCTGATTGAGCATCACTGGTCACGACAAAAGGCTGACCGTCCGCGGTAACCGTCGCCTCCAGTGGGTGACCGGTGGCCGCATCGCTCACGACGCCTTCCACCCAGCCCATGTTCGGCGTGGGCTGCACCGTGAGCGTCAAGGGCACGCTGAGACGAGGCGTGTCCGGATCGTCGCTGTTGATCCCCAACTCGCCCGTGTAGGCGCCCGGCTGCAGGGTAGTCGCGCTATAGACGACCGTAACCGTGACCGTCGCGTTGGGCGGCACCCATCCGGACGCCTCCGTCACTGTCAGCCAGGAAGGCGCTGTCTGGCGCGTGACGACACCGCCGAGATACGATCCCACGTCGTTCCAGTATGAATCGCGACCCAGTGTCTGAATCAGCACCGGTCGGCTGGCCACCACATGGCGGAAGAGACAGCACTCAGGCAGGTGCAACACCTCGTCTTTGTCCAGTTGATACACCGTACCGTCGACATCAACCGTCGTGTTGTGGAATGGAGCGAAGATGACAACACCTTCCATCAGCGTGTGCAGGTAGTACTCACGGCCGTCCACACCACCGGCGAAGGAGATGTCATCTCCCAGCTCTTCGATGACGTTGGCGTAGCCCTCAGTTGCCCCGGCCCAGACCTCGACGGCGCCTGTGCTCTCTAGCCGCCAGGCGTTCTTGCCCATGCCAGTCTGCCACCAGTGCGCGCCCGCCGACAGGCTGGCCGAGTAGGCCAGCTCGTCGGTCGCCAACTCATAGACGGCCACTTCGGCGTCCTCGTAGGCGAACACCAGCATGGCTCCGGACGAGTAGTAATGTGTGCCGAAGTAGAAGCGATGGCCGACTCCCTGACCGTCGCTGCTCGGCACGGTGGTGTAGCCGTTTTCGCCAACGGCCTCCAGGGCGATGCGTCCCGTTGACCGCACGTGATAGGCATCAAGCCCTTCGTTCTCGACGGTTGGTCCGTGGGAGGAGTGTGTGGGACTGTCCTCCGCCAGCGGGAGTCGCTTGAGGGATTCCGTGACGGGTCTGGGTCCATCGGCTGGCGCGTGAGCGTTCTGTAGCAGGTAGGCGAACGATCCTTCTGCCAGGGACAGGCTAGACACCAAAGCGCCGGTGGCATCGAAGACCTCAATGTCGGCCTCTTCGATGGCAAAGACATAGAAGTCGCCGTAGGCAGGCCGCTGATAGCTCAATATGAACTCCGTTCCTACCGGACCTTCCTCAAGGGATGGGGCGAAGAGGGAGTAACAGCAGTACGCTCTCTGCAGAGCCGCAACCGGCGCGTCGCTCTCGACCTTATAGTAAGTATAGTCCGGCACGCTGATGGACTCGGTTTCGTAGCGATCCAGGTCACCTATCTCATCAATCACGGCGCCGGTGGTCAGGTCGATCAGGAACACCTGGGTGTCGTCCTCTGTGCCCACGAGGGTCGTGCCGCCGCCTGGCACGTCATAGCCGTACAACTCCGTGGAAACGGCAGCGAAGGCGACGCCGATTTCACCGGTTCTGGGTTCCACCTCATAGGTCAGGGTCACGCCATGCCCGTTGCTGATGGAGAATGACTGGGTCACTATCTCGCCAACCGCCTGTGTGCTGGAGAGCGCGTCTGGCGCCACCGAGATTCTTGGCGGTGCGTAGGCCTCCGTCGTAATCACCACCTCGTCGACATAGCCGGTCGGGCTGAGCAACGAGCGCGCCGTCAGCGTGAAGCTGTCCGTCGTGTACCAGGCTGCTTCTGATGGCACATCTACCTGGACGTTGAAAACGAAGGAAGCGCCGTCGGTAATCACCCCTGTGTGGCTGACGGGATTCCCGTTGGCGGTCAGCGACACAGGCCACTCATTGCCTTCGGCGACGAAGTAGAACAGGTCGGTCTGGCCAGTGAGGTTGAGGGCCGTTTCCGTGTAGGTGACGGTGGTGGCCGGCGCGCCGGCGTCGCTCTGAACTGCCGGCAGCAGGACGAGGCCGGTTTCGACGTACTGGGGACAGATGACCAGCCCTCGCGGGCTGGAGTTAGGTAAGCTGACGTAGGAGACGCCATACGTGGCCGTGTCGATGACGGCTAACTCGTAATAGTGGGCGCTACCCGCAAGCAGCTGCTGACCATCACACGTGACCGCCATTTCCCAGGTGGTGCCGTTAACGGTAACCGTGTCGAGCAGCGAGAAGAGGGTCCCGTCGATGACGTGAATCTCGCCATACAGACCGCCCACGAAGATGGCTGAGCCGTCAGGGGCAACGTCCATGCCGTTGAGCTCGCCAAGACCGGTGACCGTTGCGTGCACGGCGTGCGTACTGGCGTCAATCACGGTCAAGGTGCCATCCCAGCGGTCGCTGACAAAGACCCACTGCCCGTCGTAGGACACGGCGACGTCCCACGGCTCCTGGCCCACGGCGATCGAATCCACGATGGAGAAGGCGGTTGTGTCGACGACCAGCAGGTTGCCGTCAGCCGACGTGGCATAGGCGATGTCCAGGAAGGGGTGCGCGACGATGCTGCGAGGTTCCGCTGGTGTAGGCAGGAAGCTGATGAGGTGGGACGCGATGTCTACGACAGCGATCTGGTGGCTCCAACGGCTGCCGACAAGCGCGTGCGTCGCATCGCGGGTGAAGGCGATGCCGTCGGCGTCTGGAATGCCGCCGATCGTGCCGGTCACCGTCAGACTGGTCGTGTTGATGACGGCGACGTTGTCGCTAACGTAACAGCTTATGTAAACTTCAGCTCCGTCGGGGGACATGGATGCACGCCAGGGGGCGAAGCAACCCGCGGGGACGAGATCGATGCTGCCAAGCACGGCCTGCGTCGTTGTGTCGACGAGAGCGACCTGGTTGGCGTTATAGAGGGTAACGTAGGCAATATCGACGTTCGAATTGGCCGGGGTTCCGGCCGTGGCGATGACGATGTCATTTGCCGGCAGGCCTAGGATGGGACCGCCCAACAGAATGGCGAGCGCGGCGATGGGGACGATGATCGCCATCACCAGATGGGTGTGCCTGGCGCCAGAGACTCCCGAGAACATGACTCCCTCCCGCAATCAAGTCCTGTCTTACCCAGCGGAAGTTACCGTCCAGGGTAGAAGGGCGGAGGCGCAGTGTAAGTTGTTGTGTCGAGCGTTCGCTCTTGATCAGCTCGCCCCGGACAGGAGTATCGACACTAGTATCATGCTACCCGGGGGAGGGCGGCTCGGAATAGTGAGGATCGTCACGGTAGACACCTGACGAACATCACTTGTCATCAGGGCTGGGGACGGCCGGCGAGGCTTGAAGACCCCGCAGGTTATTTAGACCTGCGGGGTCTAAAGACCTCGGCGTTGAAGGACCTTGCCGCGTCGTTGACGACCGCGTCATAGGCAGATGTCGTGGATTAATCGGGGAGCGCCGGGGAATTTCCCCGGCAGCGCGCCTACCGGTGCTCTTCCATCCAGGCGACGCCGAAGTCCACGAGCGGGCGTTGCCGGAAGAAGCGGGCCTCGGCCAGGCCCACGCGGCGCGCGAGGACGCCCTGCGCCTCGTCGAAGGCGGCCCCGATGATCGCGAAATCGTCCGCATTGGTGTCCAGCGTCTCGTAGGTGACCCAGCGGCGCGCGCCGTCGACCCACATGGCGCTGCCCCGCCGCGCGTTCCGCTTGCCGGCATAACGCGCGCGTGCCTCGGCCAGGTGTAGCGACGAGTTGTTCGCGTGGCCGACGCCGAGCAGCAACACGTGGCCGTCCAGCGCGTAGAGGCGGCCCAGCGGCGAGCGGTCGCCCACTTCGTCCTCGAGGTCGTGCTCGGCCAGCAGATCGTCCGCCCGCGGCCCGAGCGCGGCGAGGGACAGCACAGGATGGCCGCTGCGCACGGCCCCGGGCCAGGTGCGAAACAGCTCGGGCACCGCGCCGAGGCCCCTGGTGGGGGTGGTGCGCGGGTCGTAGGCAGGGGTGTGCGCGCGGATCACCGGCCACCAGGATGCCGGCACGGGCGGATGGCGCCACTCGGAGGGCTCGGTGTTGTGGTTGCTATGGGCGGGCATCAGGATCGTGCCATCAGGTCCAACGGCGGCCAGAAGTGCCTGGATCACGGCCTCCGCCCCGCCGGCAACCCAACCCAGGCGGCTGAGCGATAGGTGGACGAGCACGACCTGGCCCTCGGCCAGGCCACAGGCGCGCAATTGGGCCGTCACGGCGGACGCCGTGAGCGGGACTTCGGTCGCGTCGACTACGGTCCGCTCAGACATGGCGGCATCTCCTCGCCGGCCGTCCGGCGTGTCCTTACCCTGCCAGCGCCCGGATCGCCTGGGTCAGCAGGCTCAACCCGGCCTGGGCGATCGCCGGCGGGTCCCGGCCGGTGTTGCTGGCCACGAACACGCCGACGTCGCGTGCGGGCGCCCAGGCCAGGTAGGCCGCCGTGCTCGGATCGGCGCCGCCGTGCTCGGCCAGCTGGTGACCCTCGATCTGGGAGAGGAACCAGCCGATGCCCACCCCGGCCGGCCCGTCCGCGCCGGTATGGCGCGAGGTCTCCAGGGGCCGGATCGTCGCCACCATCTCCAGCAGCGAGGCGCGGGCGAGCACCGGAGAACCGCTTTCCCGGCCGGTGAGGAAGGCGAGGAAGCGACCCATGTCTGCCGCCGACGACCACAGCGCGCCCGTGGGCGTGAAGCCGGCGATGAGCTTGGTGGCGAAGGGGGCGGGCCGGGGCGGGTCAAAGAAAGGAAGGTAGCAGGTGGCCCGGTCGGCCGCCTCGCGCACGGTCGCCGAGAAGGCGCTCTGCGCCATGCCGAGCGGGGCCAGGAGGCGGTGAGTCACGGCATCTGGATATGGCTCGCCGGCGATCCGCTCCAGCGCGTGCGCCAGGAGGGCGATGCCGAGGTTTGAGTAGGCCACGCCGTCACCGGGCGCGAACGCCAGCCCGAGCTGGGGCAGGGAGGCGAGGATGCGCTCGATGGAGGGGAAGGTCATCTGCTCCAGGCTCTCCAGGCTGGGTGGAAACTCCTGCATGGCCCGGTTCAGCTCGTCGAGCGGCGGCATGAGGGGGAGCCCGGACGTGTGCGAGGCGAGCTGGCGCAGCGTGATGGGGGGTAGTAATGGGGCCACCTCGGGCAGATGGCGGGTCAGGGGATCGTCCAGCCGCAGCCTGCCGGCATCGCGCAGTTGCACGAGCAGGAGCGCTGTAAAGACCTTGGTCACCGAGCCCAGGTGATAGATCGTGTTCTCGTCGGCGACCCGGCCCGACGACAGGTCGGCGTGGCCGAGGCTGTGCGTCCAGAGCGTCTCTCCGCGGCCCACGACGACCGCGGAGATGGCGGGCAGCCCCTCACGCGCAAAGGCCTCAGCCAATGAGGCGTCCAGGCGCTCCTGCAACTCCTTACTCAACATGGCGGGCGCTGTCCTCCTTGAGCGACGGCGAGCCCTGTGCTATGGGTCGGATTCAAGCCAGCGAACGGCGTCCTGGCGCGTGGGGAAGAAGCGGAACAGGCCCCCTTGGTTCGCCTCCGCCACAAACGCCTGGAAGTTGGCCGAGTGGGCGGCCGGGACAGGTACGACAGCGGCCAGGCGCAGGCGATAGATCGACAGGCGATGCAGCAGCTCGCCGGCGAGCCCGGTGCTCAGGTCGAAGAAGGCGGCGGGCAGCACGGCCTCGTCGCAGAGCAGGGCATCGCTCCCTTTCTCCACGCAGTCGCGCACGAGCGCGGTCGGCTCGAACGGTCTGCCGGGGGGCACGTCGTAATAGCCAGCCATCGATCAGCTACCCGATTCCGCCGGGGGCATCGCCGGGACGTGGCGCGTGCCGGGCGGGTTGTCCCGACGCCAGGGCCACCAGCCGGCGGCGCCGAAAAAGAGGAAGAAGAGGCCGAACTCGGCAAACCCGAAGCGGAGGCGGCCGAGCGCCGGCGGGGTCAGCGCCAGGCCAGCGAGGACGGGAATCGCCTGCACGAAAGCGTTGTGCTGCCAGAAACGCCGGACGGCCAGAGGCCGCGACGCCACGGCGGCCAGACCGATGCTGGCGACGGCCGCGACGGCGGGAACAAGGAGATGGGCGCCGGGCAGGGCCCTGTTGAATGCGGCGAGCTCGCCGGCAGTCGCGCCCGGGGTGAAGCCGGCCGGGTCGACCAGGATGAAGGGGACGGTGACCAGGGCGGTCGTGGTGATGGTGACGGCGAGCGCGGCGGCGGCCTTGCGCCAGCCGGCCGCCCGCTCCAGGTAGGCGAAGAGCAGCGGTAGGAGGAGCAGGAAGTTGGCGCGCGAGGAGATCGCCAGGCCCAGCGCCGCGGCTGCCGGCAGCCAGCGCCGGGCCCCCAGGCCCGCCGCGTGCAGCAGCCAGGCGGTGATCACCAGCACATAGAGGGCGTTGGCCAGCAGGTCCCCGCCGGTGGCCAGGCTATGGAGCACGGCCGGGGAGAGGAGGACGGCCCACGTGAGGAGCAGGGCGTGGTGGGGCTCGCGCCACTGACGGCGCAGGACGAGAAAGAACGCCGCCAGCCAGAAGATGTTCTGATAGGCGCTGGTGCCCAGCAGGACGAACGGGATCGACAGTACGATGGCGCCCGGCAGCGGGCTGATGGGGTTGCCGAGGTAGGTTGACTGGTCGTAGGGGTATTGCCCGGCAAGCAGCGCGCGGGCGGCGAGGTTGAGGGCTTCGTCGCGATCGCTTCCTTTGCCAAGGCGGCCGCTATTGGCCAGCGGGTAGGCGAGCAGGACGAAGGCGATGACGACGGCCAGGGTGAGGCCAGCGAGCCAGGCTGCCAGCCGCGGGGAGACGCGGGCCAGGAATGCCGGCACGAGCCGGCGCCACCCGATGAGGATACCGGCGGCGCCCAGCAACAGATAGGCGGCCACGCCGGGCAGACCGAGGACTTTATCAACGACGGCCGTGCCGGGCAGGAGGAGGCTGGCAGCCAGGGCGGCGGCGGGACCGGGTTGGATGGAGGCGCGTTGATCGTGGCCGTGCATGC
>JBFGLK010000015.1:0-14649 GCA_041576195.1 Promineifilaceae bacterium (SeqCode) | reverse complement strand
GCATCCAGCCCCGCCGGGACCGCGGCCTCGAGCGTGTGGCTGCCATCCGCCACCCCGGCGAAGAAGAAACGGCCGTGCCGGTCGCTGACGGCCGTATCCACGCCATCCAGGACCACGGACACACCCGCCAGCGGCGCCTCGCTCAGCTGGCGGAGGCCGTCCCGATTGGCATCGTGCCAGACGACCCCCCGCAGAATGCCGGCATCGACGGCCGGAAGAGCCAGCGCCGGCCCCGTGACGCCGTCCACCCCGAGTGACACGGGCAGGCTCGCCGACCATCCTGGCGTCAGCGTATAATTGCCTTCCGCTACGTCGAAGAACAACAGGTGTCCGCCAAATAGCCTGCTCTGCCCGACCCCGGGAAGCGTCACCGTCACCGGCGCCGCCACGGGCGGCTCGTCCGGCAGGCGCCGGCCGTCGCCATCCCAATCTTCATAGATGACGCCAGACAGCTGATGCAGCGGCCGGAGCGGGAGCGCGATCGAGCCGCCGTCCGCCAGGGCAAGCGGGCGGCTCGGGACGCTCTGAAAGCCGGCCGGCGCCTCCACCGCGAGGGTATAGTCGCCGTCAGGCAGCTCCAGGAAGCGGAAACGACCGTCTGGAAACGTCGTCGTTTCTGTCACCACCGGACCGCTCAAGTGGATCCTCACGTCCGCCAGTCCGCGCTCCTGTCCGCCATCCCCCTGGTAGCCGTCCCCGTCGAAATCGACGAAGATAGAGCCTGTCAGCGCGCCGTCCAACCGGAAAGGGATCGGGGGCAGGGACAGGTCGGCAGTGCTCGCGAAGACGACGCGGCTGGCCGTATCCAGCGGCGCGAACCCGGCCGGCGAGGTGATGTGCAGCGTGTGTTCTCCGGGTGGCAGGCCAACCACCAGGCCCGATCCGTCGAGGCCGGTCAAGGCCCCGGCCAGGCCAGCTCCAGCCAGCGGCTGCTCACCCGCGTCCCAGACGCCGTTGCCGTTGTCGTCGCGGAAGGCGGCGAAGGCGACGGAGGTGAGGCCGTCGCCTGGCCGATTCGGGGCCAAGACCGCCGGCACAAGGTGCAGGTCCTTGCCGGCATCGATGCGCGGCTGAGCCACCAGGCCGTCAGGCGTCTGGTAAGACATGTTCGTCGGCACCACCAAAACCCCCTGCTGCTGAAACCCAGGCGCGTCCAAAACGCGCAGGCAGTAGTAGTTGGCGCCCGGCAGGAAGACGGTGTCCAGACGATAACTGCCGTTGACGTCGCTGAAGGTCGTCCCCAGAATCGAGGGGGCGATCGCCTCGCAGCCAGTCCCGTCATCCCACAGGAAGTACCCCACCTCGACACCGGCGATCGGCTGCTGGGCATTGCCGTTCTGCGTCGTCACCTGGCCGAGGACGACGTTATGGTCGCTATCCCCATCCCACGGCAGTATGCCGATATTCACCTCCAGATCCTGGTTGTCGACCGAGAACCACCCGGGCGCTTCCGTAATCGATGCGCCGGGCGGGCCGTAGCCGGGGTAGTCGAGATCGGTTGCCAGGGCGTAGAGCGTGTTCGGTTGCAGGTCCGGGATGACAAACGATCCGTCCGCGGCGACGGTGACGGGCTGCGGCGGGCTGCCGGCATCGTCCAGCAAGAAGATCGCGTAGGCGTCCGTGCCGGGCTCGCCAGGCCCTTGGTCGCCGTTCCCGTTGCTGTCCAGATAAACGGTGCCAAAGGCGTCGCCGAACGGGACGAGCGTGACGTCCTGGACGATGGAAGCGCCTGGCGCATATGGGATAACCGGGACCCCGTCGAGCCGATAGCCGGGCGGTACCGCCGGGACGCGCAGATGGTACGTGGCCGCCGGCAGATTCGTAAACAAGAAGGCGTTGTTGACGGTGCCCACCGTCCTCGTATAGCGCACGCCCGTGGTGGGCACGAGAAGCTCGACGGTGAGTCCGGCGAAGCTGGCGTCGTCGTTCAGGCTGTTGACGATGCCGGACAGCGAACCGATGTAGCGCATCGGCACGCGCAGCATGCTGGTATTGTTGACGTTCACCGCCACCTGGTAGGGCTGGGCAACGCCCAGCGTCATGCCCCCCGGCGGCGCGACCGTCACCTGGTACGCGCCGGCGCTCAGGGGGAACGAAACGCCGTAGTGGCTGCTGATGGCCGTATCTTCGCCGGCGACCGTCACGGTGGCCCCAGACAGGATCGGCTCCGACGGATCCTTGTCCAGATCGCCGTCAATGTCCCAGAAGGGCTGCACGGTCAGCGTGCCGGGCGGCACCAGGGGCAGCCAGACCGGTACGCCGCCGTCAGGCGGGAGCGGCACGCCGAGAGGGCTGGCAGGCTGGACGCCGGGCGGGAATCCGGGGTCCGTCACGTCGGCTCTAGCGCAACCAGCGGTGAGCAGGGCGTCTGGATACGTCGCCAGGCCGCCGCTGTCTGTCAGCGCGACGACGAAGGGATCCGCCAGCGCCGGCTGGCAGGGCGACGCATACCGCCGGATCTTGACGTTACCGATCCGTTGCTCGGCAGCATCCGGCGCGCCGTCCAGGTCGTCGTCGACGAAGACCAGAACGCGGTGCCGGCGGTCGGTCGGCACGAGCGGGAAATCGACGATGGCATTGGCGTCACCCTCTGGCAGCGAGACCGGCTGCACCAGGATCGTCGGCGGGGTACCGGCAAACGAGCCCTCCAGCTCGACGTGATACGCGCCCGTGAGCAACGAGGAGAAGCCGTACGTTCCCTGCGGCGACGCGATAGCGGACGCCAGCGGCGCGCCGTCGCCGCTCCGCAGCGTGACGGTGATGCCGCCATAAGGATCGTCCACACCGACATGGTAATGCCCGTCCGCGTCGTTGTCGAAGTAAACGCGGCCATAAACGTCCGCGCCAACGTGGCGATTGTAGCCAAAGCTCGCCTCGTCCAGGTGCCCTGTCAGGGCGACCTCCCGGACGAGCGTCGTCGGCGACGCGGGATGATATCCGGGCGGCAGGAGTATGCGCACTTCGTACAGCCCCTGGGGCAGGTTGGTGAACTCGTACCAGCCGGCCAGGTATTGCGCATGCTGCTGCGTGACCGTCGTGTCCAGCAACGCGCCGGACGCATCAACCAGCTCGACCGTCAGCCCGTTGTTGCTACTCAGATTGGCTTCGTCACTAGTCTGGCCGATCCAGTGCTGGCGCCGGCCGTCGAGGTTCTTGTCCCAGAACGCATGTCCGCGGATCGCGTTGTTGACGTACGTCGGATTAAACGGATAGCGGACGACGGCGTGGGTGCCGTCGTTGAGGGCGACCTGTTCCCCGTAATCTGGCCACGTTTCCTGGCCTGGAACGGCTTGGTCGGGCACGATGTGGACCTCATAGCTCCCCGTTGGCAGGTCGATCATCGTCGTGGCGCCGCCAGCCGGCAGGGCGACCGAGGCCACCAGCGTGCCGGGCGGCGTCCCCAGCACGTCCGTCACGACGTGCACGGAGACCGTGCAGGGAAACGCCGGCCCGTAGGGCGGTGAGCCAGAGCTGTTCCGCTGGCAGTAGGCCGTGATCGAGCGCGCCAGATCGACGGTGAAGTTGGCCGAGGCGGCCGTGTTCAGCGCCACGTTGACGGTGCGCGCGCCAGGATTCAGGAGCGCGTCGTCCGGTAGCGTCGCCGCGACCGGGGCGACCGTGTACAGACCCGGTGCAAGGTTGGTGAGCCGGATCGCGCCGTCGTAGTTGGTAGTGTAGGTGCTGGCGGAACCGCCCGGTGTTTCGACGATCACGTCCACGCCGGCCAGCGGAATGTAGCTCGGCGAGGCCCAGGTGCGCACGCGCACGGTCAGGCTGCCCAGCGTGTCCAGGATCCAGTTCTCGATCACCACCCCGTCGCTGGGCACCACGATCTCCCGGACGGGCTGGCCGTCAGACGGCAGGGTGCCGACAGGCGGCGTCAGTCGTACATCGTACGCTCCGGGTGGCACGAGCGAAAACAGGTAGAGGCCGTCATCATCCGTTACCGCCGTATCGACGATAGTCCCAGGCGGCTGCTCCAGACCGAGCAAGACGCCGGCCAGCGGATCGCCATCGGCATCCGTCACGGATCCGCTGACCGACCCGCTCAGCGCGAAGCCGAGATTGACGAAGCGGGTTATCCCGATGACCGCCACGACATCGCTGACCGTGAGTACCTCAGGGAAGATGCCTGGCGGCGCCTCGGCCTGGACCACGTAGACCCCGGCGGCCAGGCTGTCGAAACTGTACAGCCCGCCCGCCGCTGTGTCCGCGGCCTCCACGATCGTTCCTCCGGATAGGAGCGTCACCGCCACCCCAACGAGCGCGCTTTCGCCGGGTCCGAACTGCCCGTCGCCATTGGCGTCCACAAAGGCGCGGCCGGCGATGCGCCCCTGGCCCGGGGGCGGCGCCTGGACCAGGCCGAAGTCGACCTGCCCGGAGCCGTTTACCGGCAGCGGCAACGAGATCGGGTTAGGCGTGGTTGGCTCGTAACCGGCCAATACAGCCGTCAGTTCGTACCAGCCCTGGTCGATGGTTGCGATGTCGTACGCGCCGTCCGCGGCGCTGGTGTCTTGCAGCGTGCCGGTAGGGGCGACGGCCGTTATCGTCGCCCCGCCAAGCCCTGCCTCACCGGGCCCCTGGACGCCGTCGCCATCAAGATCCTCCCAGACCACCCCGCCGAAACTGGGCCTGGGGAGCACCTCGACTACGGTCGACGCCGTCAGGCTGTTCAGGCTGTTCGTCGCCGTCACCGTCGCGGTGAAGAACCCCTCTGTGGGATACACGTGGGTCACGGAAGGCCCCTGAACGTAGGTGCCATCCCCAAGATCCCAAAGGTAGGACGCGTCCGTGCCGCTCGTTACCGTGGCCGAGAGCTGGGACGGTAGCGACTCGACCGTAGGTCCGTCGTTGGCGGCCGTGAGGCCGACGAGCGGGACCACGCAGTTGGAGCTGCTGAGCCACGGGTCGTAGAGCACATGCGTGCTGACCGCATCGCCCGTCCCCGGCCCATTGCCGCTTGGTCCAGATGGATCCCCCCAATAGTTGTAGCCCGCGTCGATGATGGTTCCGCTCAGGTTGTTCACGGCGAAGTTCGCGTTGCCGCTGAAGGTCGAACCGCCGACGAAGATGTCGTCGAACGCCCCATCGATCCGGATGCCTTCCAGATTGTCCAGGAAGCTGGCGCAGGTGATGTTGGCCCGACCCGTGTTCAGTCGCATGCCGTAGCTGTTGGCCTGGTTTTGAAAGGTCGTGTTGCTGACGGTGATGGCGCTGGAGGCGAAGATGCCGGTCCCGGGATTGTCGACGAACGTGCTGTCCCGGACGACGACGGCGCCGTCCCCCGTCGACTGCAGCGCGTCGTCGAAGGCGTTCCCGCCATTCCCGGAGAAGGTCGTGTCGTCTACGATGACGTCGCTGTTGCTGATGTGCAGCGCAGCGATGCGATTGGAGCCGATGTTGTTGTTGTCTGATATGTTGGCATGGGCAAGCGTCACTTCGGATGCGGCATCCTGGACCCGGAGCGCCGAATAGCCGTATGTGCTCCCGTTGCCCGCATAGCGCACGGTCACATGCGCCAACTCGCCCTGACCCCCGTCGATGATGATGCCGTCCCACTGGTTGGGTCCGCTGTTCTGCTGCGAGGTGAAGGTAATGGGGTTGGTGGGCGTCCCTACGGCGACCAGACTGCCCAGCACGATCAAGGCGCTGCTCGAATCGCCGCGGAACTCGGTGCCCGGTTCGACGACCAGGCTGGTTCCTGCCGGCACCGTGATGGGATCATCCAGGTTGTAGAAGTCGGCGCCCCAGGCGGTGGGGAAGGTCATGTCACCGAGAAACGCGCCGCCAGTTATCGTGCCTTCATCGTTGCTGAAGACCAGGTCCGCGGCGCGGGACCAGTTGGCGGCCGTCGTGCGCAGGCCGGGGCCGGCGTTGCTTTCGAAGACCGTGTTGGTGACCGTGACGGCACCGCCGGCGTAGATGCCGTTGCCCACGTTGTCGCGGAACTGGACGTCGTCCACATGAACGACGCTGCTGCCATCGACACGCAAGGCGCTGTCGTCCAACACCTGGGCCAGATTATCGTAGAACGCCGTCCCGGTGACGGTGAACGGGCTGTTGATGATCCTGACGGCTGTCACCGGGCCGCCGCCGCCGTTGTCATCGTTGGCGTAAACCTGCGCATTGGAGAGCGTCACGCCAGGGGAGTCCTGCACCCAAAGCGCCGAGCGCCCATAGTCGAACGAGCCCAGGCCGCCGCCGTAGCGCAGCGTGACGTGATCCAGCGCGCCGCCGCCCCCATCGTAGACGAGGCCCGCCCACTGGCCGGGGCCGCTGTCCAGCTGCGAGGTGAAGGTAATCGGCTGTGCCGCCGTGCCCAGCGCTTGCAGACTCCCCTCGACGATCAGCAGCGTGCCGTTTTGGCCCTGAACCATTACGCCCGGATCGATCGTCAAGGTGACACCCGGGTTGACCGTCACATTGCTCGTCATGACGTAGGGACTGCCCGCCAGATCCCAGGTGGTGTCCACGATGATGGGGCCGCCGACGCTGGTGGTCGGAGCGAGCGCCCAGACGCGATACCTGAACGTGCCGCTCATTGCGATGACGAGTGCCAGAATGATCACCCCCATCATCCCCTGGCGTATGGCGTCGTGATGGCGTCGCTCAAACCGTTGTGCTGGCATGTGAATTGCTCCTTATGCTGTCGAATGACCACCGGGCGGGCTATCCAACCCGTCTTCCCAGCCTCCTACATCGCTGACGATCTGCTTCAGCTCCTCAAGTGAGCGGAAATAGCGCCGATTGCCCAGGGCGGTCTCCAGCATGCCTCGCCACAGCGGTGGATCACCATCCTGGTGTTCCGGCCAGATGAGCAGCACAAAGGTGGCGCGCTTTGCGGATGCAGGCGTGGCTGAATCGCGTTCATGGGCCATGGTGACACCATAACGCAGCGGCATCGGACCACTCTCAGGCGTGTGGCCGCATCCGGGGACTATCCCGACAGTTTTCCTGGTTGTTTTGGGGCGAATTGGGGGCGTCTAGCGCGATCCGGCGGCGGCAGGCGACAGAATCGCCACCGGCGTCTTAGGCGTCGCCGGGTCGGCGCCGGCGGGTGCGAATGGGGTGGCCGGCGGCCCGCAGCGCGGCCAGATCCCGTTCGATGGTCCGGGTGGATACGGCCAATGCCGCGGCCAGGTCCTGATCAGACGGGATAGCCGCCTGCGCTTCGGCCTCGGCTAGCAGGCGTTTCAAGACATGGCGCCGTCGTTCCGTGCGCTTTGGAATCGTCTGGTCGAGCGGTGAAGACAATGTCCAGCTGACGGCGACGTAATCCTCCGCGGACAGCTCGCGCCCGAGGGGTACATCGGCGCGCACGAGTTGAGCCTGGATCGTGTGCGCCTGCGCCTGCAGCGCCAGCAGGATCTGTTGGTTGATAGGCACACGTTGTTTGAAGCGCTGGCGGGCTTCTTTCGGCATGCCGGCAGCCAGCGCTGCGACGGCCTGCGCCGCCTGCAACAGATGGTGATTCGCCTGCTCCGGCCTTTCGCTCGCCTGCCGCACGCGGAAGGCGATGTAGTGCACCCAGCGCCAGCGCTGCGTCGCCTGATGCTGCTCCCCCAGATCGGCCAGAGCGGCGTCGATGTCTTGCACGGCCTGCGCCAGATTTCCGGCTTCTAGCCGTGTCAGCGCCAGCGCGGCGTTGGTTTCCATTAGCTTGACCGGCTGGTTCAATGCCTGCCAAACTTGCTGCGCCTGGGTTAGCAACTCTTCCGCCCTGGGGTAGTTGCCCTCAGCCAAGAAGGCAAGCCCGAGGCCGTGGAGCACGTTTCCGCGGCCGCGCTGGAAGCCCCGTTCCGTGCACAGCGCCAGGGCCTCGCCATAATGCTCGCGGGCCTGGTCCATGTCGCCCAGCTCGCGCTGCGCCTCGCCAAGGTTGTAGAGCACCAGCGCCAGCGCGTAGGGGTCGTTCAGCTTGCGGATGATGGGGAGGGACGCGACGTACCAGGTCGTGGCTGTCCTGAAATCGCCCAGCTCATAAGCGATATTGCCCAGGTTCACCTGCTCCACCCATTGCGAATCCAGGTCTCCCTGCTCCTGGCTGATGGCGATGATCTGCTTGTGCAGCGTGCGAGCGCGATCGTACTCTCCCATTGCCCGCACCGAAAGCGCCAGGCCGCTCAAGGCCCGCGCCTCCTGCCGGGCGCGGCCCAGGGTGCGCAATAGCTCCGCGGCCTCGGTGTGCTGCGCGGCCGCCTGCGCATACTCGCCGCGTTCGTGCAGCAGATTAGCCAGCCTGTCCAGCGATTGCGCCTCCCCAAACCGATCCCCGACCGCGCGATAGAGATCGCGCGCCTGGAGCAGCCATCGGCCCGCCGCGGCGAAGTCCCCTTGATTCCGGGCAATGCGGGCCAGCATGGCCAACAGATTGGCGGCCGTCGCCGTGTCGCCGGCGTCTCGCGCCTGGCGCAGACCGTGCTGCGCCAGGGTCAGCGCCTGCTCCTGTTCCCCCACCTTCCACAGAAAATTGGCTCGGAAGTAGCCGGCCTCCGCCTGGTGCCGTGGCTGGTCGATGCGTGCGGCCAGGTCCAGCAGAGCGGCCGAATCGGCGCCCTGTTGCTCGCGCAGGCCCAGGCTGTCGTAGGCGCGCAACCTGCCCGCGGTCGCCTGGTAGCGCGCCGGCCACGCCTCCGCGGGCAGGCTGGCCAGCGCCATGGAGAACTGCTCGATGGCCGCCGCATAAGCGAAAGCGTGCAGCGATGCCTGGCCGGCGCGAAGCGCCAGCGCTGCGGTCGCCTGATCGTCTTCTGCGCCGCGGGCGTGCCGTAACAGCCTCAGGACATCATCGGCCCCTTGCTCCTGCAAAGCGGCCAGAGCGCGCTGGTGCAGTTGCGCGCGGCGCGCGGCCGGGATGCCGGCATTGACGTGCGCCCGCAGCGTATCGTGCGCGAACTGATAACCGTCCCCCGCCAGCTCGATGAGTCGCTGGCGCTCCAGTTCGCCCGCCACAGCCGGCATTTCGGTTGCCGGCAGGCCAGGCGTCAGGCGGGCCCAGAGCGCGTACTCGAACTGGAACCCAAGCACGGCCGCGGCTTGGAGCGCCAGCTGGGCCGGCGTGGACAGCTTGTCCAGTCGCCGCTGCATGAGCGCCGACAGCGCGGGCGTGTCCTGGCTCTGGGGCGATGGCCGTGCTTCGAGCAGCGCCAGCGCGAAGAGAGGGTTGCCCCCGCTGCCGGTGCGGAGCGCCGCGGCCTCCGCACCCGTCAGCTTTCCCCGCCCCATGGCCGTGGCCAGGTTCCCCAGATCCGCCGCGCTCAGCGGCGAGAGCGAGATGACCGGCGCGCCGGCGGCTTCCCAGGACTGAATGGCCGCCAGTGCCCGCGGTTGCCTCCGCAACGCATCGCTGCGCCCGCTGACGACGATCAGCAGCGGCAGGGTGGCGCAGGCGGGCTGCAACGCCGTCATCAACTGCCAAAACGCGTCGTCCGCCCACTGGACGTCGTCCAACACAAGCAGGTGCGGCGCGATCTCGGTGAGTCCCGCCAGCAAGCGCGCGATGGCGCGCGACATCTGCCGCACAGCCTGCCGGGGATCCACGTCCTCATCTGGCGCCAGCTCGGCCTGGATGGCAGGGACGATGCGGGCGATCAGCGCCAGCCAGTGGGGCGCGACCAGTTGGGCCATCTGTTGTGCGCGCGGCGGCGGCAGCGCCGCCTCAAGGGCGCTCGAGAAGGGCGCGTAGGGCGATGGCAGGGCGAACTCCTCGGAACGACCGTAGAAAACCTGCCAGCCGCGCCAGGTGGCCGACTCCTGAATCACCTCCAGCAGGCGCGTCTTGCCCATGCCGGCCTGTCCCAGCAGAACGACCACGCCTCCATTGCCCGCATAGGCCTGATCCAGGTGGGTCAACAGCTGGGCGCGTTCGGCGGCACGCCCGACAAATGGTGGCGTTTTGGCGCCGGTTGCCACCGTTTGCCGGATCTCCCATTCCTGCCGCAGCCGCCGCGCCAGTGCAACGGTCTCGGCGGTGGGCGGCGCGTCCAGTTCGGCAGCCATCTGTTGCTTGAATCGCTCGTATCCATCCAACGCATCGGCCAGGCGTCCCAGGGCGGTCAACGTGCGCATCAGGCCCCGCTGCGCGTCCTCACGCAGGGGATCGGCAAGGGCAAGCCGCTGGTAGGCCGCCAGAGCGAGCGCGTGCTGACTCCTGCGTTCGGCCTCGCGGGCAAGCTGCAGCAGGGCGGCCAGGTAGCGTTCACGCACATACACGCGGCGCGGCAGAATCCAGTCGCTGGTCACCTCAGGGGCCAGATCCCCTTTGACCAGTTCGACGGCCTCCAGGACGCCGTCCTGGAGGCCGTCCTGGACGGCGCGCTCGTGGCCCGATTCGAGCCGGGATTCAAGGGCCCAGACATCGACCCAGACGGCCTCAGGATCGAAGGCCAGCGTGTCCCCTTCGGCGATGAACCAGCCCTCTCCCAGCGCCTGGCGCAGCCTGTACAGGGCATCCGAGATCTGCCGCCGGCTGCGGGATGGCGGCGCTTCCGGCCATATCAGATCGGCCAGCTTATCCCTGGTGTGCCCCCTGTCTGGGTGCAAGATCAGGTAGACGAACAGGTCTCTGGCGCTACCCGCCGGGAGGCGAAGCGAACCGCGTTCATCTTCGACGCGCACGCCGCCGAACAAATACACGCGGCGCGCCGCCAGGTCGGTTTCAGGGGCAGGCATGGACAAATGGTACAGTTTCTCCCAGCGTTGATCCAGGTGCCGATGCCCTCGCCGTCATGATGCGCCCGATCGAACGCGATATGGCGACACGGCAGGCCGCAAGCCAACCGCTGGGCGCCGCCAGGCGCCCAGCCGATCGAGCGTAACCTAACACAGCCCTTTTTCTGTCGAGACAGCTGCACAGCCCGGCCTTCTTCCCCTCGTCCGCCCTCTGGTTGCCGGCAATGATGTCGGGATAGTCCCCGATCCTCGCCCCCCGCGCGAGATCCCCCGATGCCCCTTCTGTAGACTGCGAGCATGTCCCACCCAGGCGCACCCACCCCACCGGCCACGCCCGGCCGCGCGACCTTCGTCCTGCTGATCTGGCCGGAGCTCCAGCGCGGGCGCTCGCCGCGCTGGCGCGGTGCGCTCGAGACCGCGAGGGGCGAGCGCCACTATTTTGGCTCGCTGGCCGAGCTGGCCCGGTTGGTGCGCGATATGGGCGGCTGGGCCGATGCTTTTCCAGAAGGAACAGGAGAAAAGAAACGATGAAACCTTGGTGCGATCCTCGACGTTTTCGCCGGCAACGCGGCGTCGCGGCGGCTGTCGGCGCCGTGCTGCTGGGGCTGGCCCTGCTGGCTGGCCTGGCCGCCCTGGCGGCGCCGGTGCTGGCTTCGGGTCAGCCGCCCGGGGCCCTTGAGCGGTTCGAGTTCCCCTCAGTCGCCACGCCTACCGCGATTACGGTGACGATCGCCTACACCGTCACCGATTTGGGCTCCTACTTCAACCCTCTGGCCGTCAACGATCACGGTCAGGTCCTGGGGTATATGTATCCGAATGAGGTACTCTGGCTGCCTGAACCCGCTTACGGACTGCCGGCTGGACTGAATGATCTCGGTTTTCTTAGCCCCGCATACTGGAACTCAATCTGGGATATCAACAACGATGGAATCATGACGGGGTATATCTGGGATCCTGATTTCGATTGCAGTGATGAGGAAAGGCCGGCCACCTGGACGTGGAACGAGCCTACACAGCAATGGATAACCACCCTCCTGGCTACGTCAGGTGAGTGGGACACCGCCGTGGCCATGGCGATCAACAACGCTGGAACCGTCGTCGGCGAGATTATGGATGAATGCACTGACGAGGAGGAGGGCCTGGGCCGCCAGGCGGCGCGGTGGCAGAATGGCCTGATGACGGCACTTGGCACATTGGGCGGCGATCGTAGTAATGCCACAGCGATCAACAACGTTGGCCAGATTGCTGGGGTCTCGGGGATTTCTTCAGGCCCGGAAAACGCTAATCATGCCTTCCTGTGGACAAATAACATTATGATGGACCTGGGCACGCTGCCGGGGGATCTGGAGAGCGCGGCCACGGGTATCAACGACGAGGGGCAGGTGATCGGCTCGTCGGACGACAGACCGTTCCTCTGGCTGCCAGCGCCGGCCTACGGCCTGCCTGCCGGCATGCACAACCTGGCGGCGTTCAGCGACGACCCGAACCCCGGCCAGGTCTACGGCCTCAACAATGACGGCCAGATTGTGGGCCAGGTCAACTTCGGGGAAGGTCACAAGGCGTTCCTCTGGGATCGGGGGACCGCGCACGACCTCAACGACCTGATCGACCCCGAGGCCGGCTGGGATCTCATCCGGGCGACCGACATTAACGAGAACGGCGAGATCGTCGGCTTTGGCATCCTGGACGGGCAGACGCGCGCCTTCCTCCTCAAGCCGCAGAAGCGCTGGACCGTCATGCTCTACCTGGACGGCGACAACGACCTGGCGAGCACCTATCCGCCGATCTTCAATCGACTGGAGGCGGCGGCGGACAATCCGAACGTGAGCGTGCTCGTCTACTGGGATAACAACGTCAACGGCGACAGCGCCTACTACGAGGTCCAGTACGACGTCGATCTGAACAACTACGCCAGCTACACGGTTGACGAAAACGCCTGGCCCCAGGGCGAGCTGGACTCCAGCGCCCCCTTCACACTGTCTGATTTCGCCACCTGGGCCATGGAGAACTACCCGGCCGACCACTACGCCCTCTTCCTCTCCAACCACGGCAGCGGGCTGGCCGGTGGCCTCATTGAGGAGACGCCCGCGCCGTCCTCGATCATGAACCTGCCCGAGATGCAGCTGGCGCTGGCCACGATTCATGAGGAGACCGGCGAGAAGATCGACGTGCTCTACATGGACATGTGCCTGATGGGCATGATCGAGGACGCCTACCAGTTCCGCGAGCACATCGACTACTACGTCAGCAGCGAGTATCTGCAGTGGGCGTTTGACGAGCCGTACACCGACTACCTTGCCGGCATCGGCCCTTACAGCAAGCCGGCGGAGGTGGCGACGCTCTTTGCCGGGGCCTACGCGGGCGTGGCCGCCCCGAGCGGCAATGCTTACACCATCGCTGCGGCGGAGATCGCCGGCCTGGACGCGCTGGCCGCGGCGACCAACCAGCTCGGCGCCGCCCTGGACGCGGAGATGGACGCCATCAGCGGCACGCTGGGGACCATCGACCAGCTGGTACAGCGCTTCGACAACGAGCCGCCCAACGGCGTCACGATCACGGACACCTACGTCGATCTCTACGACTTCGCCGATCTGGCGAGCGGGATGATGAGCGGCTACCCGGCCATCGTCGCCGCCGCGGAGGGGGTGAAAGTGGGGGTGGATAACTACGTGATCTACGAGAGCCATGCCAGCTCGCCCACGGTCAACCTGGACAACAGTCACGGGGTCTCGATCTTCTTCCCGGCCATGGCCAGCAGCTTCTACAGCCCCGACAACTATGACTTCGCCGTCGGCGCCAACTGGACTACCGGGGGCGGGGCGCCGGCTCTGCCAGAGGGGTCGGGCAGCTGGGGCGGGATGCTGGTCAGCTACTTCGCGGCCACGCAGCCCGGCGGGCCCGACGACCCGACGCCGCCCGAGCCCCTGCCCCGGTTGATCCCCGGCCCCGGCCTGCGCCAGCTCTTCCTGCCGATGACGGTGCGCCGGTAGGGGCGCGAAACGCACGTCGGGGCGCAAGCTATTGCGCCCCGACACCATGTCGACGTTATTCCCCCCGCGCACGCCGTCGGATCAGGCCGTGACGAACGCCTCGTCGATCCAGCGGCACAGGTCGCGGCTCAGGTCCTCGTTCTCCGGAGACAGATGTTTGAGAGCGATGCGGGTGGCGGCGACCGGGGTGATATGATCGTCGAGCGGTAGGTTCAGAGGGAACGACTCGACGATCAGCCAGAGGCCGCGGCCGCGCACCTCGAACCGGACGAGCTCTTTCTCCGTCCACTTGCGGAACGGGACGTAGTGCTCGGTGAAGACGCGTTGCACGCGGCGGGCGGCGACATCCATCTCGGTGCGGAAGACCCGGACCAGCGTGTCAGCGTATTTCTCCTGCAGGTGGCGGGTCAGGGCCAGGATGGCGCCGATGCTGAGGACGATGAGGGGCAGCTTGAGCCAAGCCGGCAGGGTGGTCTGCAGCCAGAAGAGGGTGCCCAGGCACAGGGCCACCAGGCTCAAGTGGAGCACCGTGTTTTGTCGTTTCTGCCAGGGTTGTTTGAACATACGCTTTCTTCATTCCTTATTATATGTTGGCGCAAGCCGGCTGCGATCAACCGGCACACAACGGTCCCCATCCTTTCACAATTCTGTCATCAGCGCGCCGCATACTGCGAGCGTAACGAAACACCGGTCATCACGCCGTGTCGCCGTTAACTGGATCGACATCTGGTCAATGGGTCAAAAGTCATCAGGGTGTCTGCCAGAGCGTTGCCATTCGATGACTGTGGACGATTCGACCAGACGACCACTCGCATAAGGAGCGGACCATGTTCTTCAAGCGCTTTTTCCTCTTCGCCCTCTTCGGGCTGTTGCTCTTCGGGCTTTTAGGCTCGCGGGCCCGGTCCGAGTTCGAGCGGGGCTACACCCAGGGCTATACGGCCGGGCTGCAGGGCGGCGACGCCGCAGACGGCGAAGCCGCCCCCGCGCG
>JBFGLK010000014.1:0-14819 GCA_041576195.1 Promineifilaceae bacterium (SeqCode) | reverse complement strand
GCCTGTGGATGCTGCTGGCCGCCGGCTTCCTGGCCTGGTGGGCGCTGGAGGACCGGCGGGGCCGTCGCGACGCCCTGCTGGCGTTGGGCGTCGCCGCCCTGGTCAGTCTGCCCCAATGGCTGTACCTGCTCCGCCATCCAGACGCCTCCCTGCTGCGGGTGAGCACGGTGGCGGTGGCCGGGCCCGGGGACGTCTGGCGGAACGCGCTCCGCTGGAGCCACGCCTTTTTCGGCCAGGGGGACCCCAACCCGGACCTGAACCTCGCCCTGCGCCCCATCCTCGACTGGGCGCTGGCGGCCCCGTTCGTGGCCGGCATCGTCGCCTCGCTCGCCCGCGGCCGACCGCGCCAGGGCTCGCTCTGGCTCTGGGGGCTGGCCCTGACCGGCGTGGCCGCCTCCCTCTTCAGCGACGCCGCGCCCCACTTCTTGCGCGCGGTCGGCCTGGTGGTGCCGCTGGCCCTTATTCTGGGCCTCGGCGCCGACGCCCTGGCGCGCCGGCTGTACCCGGTCCTAGGCCTCGCGGCCGGCGCGCTCGTGCTCGCTCTGTTCGTGGCTGCCGCGGCGCTCACCTTCCGGGATTTTGGCCGCTGGCTGCGACAAGACAGCATCCTGCGCTCGATGGAGATGTACGTCAACGAACCGGCCGCCTGGATCAGGCGGGAGGCGCCGCCCGGCGAGGCGACCGTCGTCTACTTTTCTCCCTTCTCCCGGTTTCATCCCAACGTCGCCTTTCACGGCTACGGGCTGGCGCCCCGGCGTGTCGGGGGCTTTCGCCCCGAGGAGTGCCTGGTCATCGGTCCCATAGGCACGTACTATGCGAATGTTCCGGCCTTTGCCTCGGCCTTCGAAGAGGCAATGACGCCCTGGGCGGCGCTGTCGTTGCGGGCCGAGGCAGGCCGGCGCCTGGGCGAGCAGCCGCTCTACCGCCTCTACGCCCTGGAGTCGGCGCCGCTCGCCGACCGGCTCAGCCCTGCCGCCGCGGCCCCGGTCTTCGACGAGGCGATCCGCGTGCGCCACACCCCCCTGCCCGCCGGCGCCCGCCCGGGCGAGACGCTCTCGTTCTGGCTGGCCTTCACGGCGGAGGCGCCCGCTCCCGTCGTCCTCAGCGCCTTCGTCCATCTCCACGGCGAGCCCTCCCCCTACGCGGGTGGGCCGCTCTGGGCCGAGCAAGACCGCTGGCTCTGCGAGCCTTACCCCGCCACCGTCTGGCGACCGGACGAAACGGTGCTCCAGCCGTTCCGCCTGGACCTGCCCGCCGACCTGCCCCCGGGCGTCTACGAGGTGGCCGTGGGGCTGCACGAGGCCCCCGCCGGCCCGCGACTGCCCCTGACCGCCCCGGCGCCCAACCTGGATCAGTTCGCCGTCATCCACCGGCTGCGCGTGACGGAGTGACCGCCGCGGCTGCCGGCAGGGTTGTATAATGGGGGTTACCGGGCGACCGCCGGCCGCCCAACCAACAGACCAACCAATCGACGAGGCCCCCCATGAGCAAAGAAATCCTGATCCTCGGCGCGGGCTTTGGCGGCCTGGAGGCGGCGACGGGCCTGGCCGGCGCGCTGGACCCCTCCCACCGCATCACCCTGATCGATCGCAGCGATCATTTCATCATCGGCTTCAGCAAATTCGAGGTCATGTTCGGTCGGCACACGGCCGACGAGGTCAAGGCATACTACGCCGACCTGGCCTCTGACCGGGTGCGCTTCGTGCGGGACACCATCGAGGCGATCGATCCGGCGCAGAAGCGCGTGCGGACGCGGACGGCGACCTTCCCCTACGACATCCTCATCGTGGCCCTGGGCGCGGACCTGACCCCGGAGGCCACGCCCGGCTTCGTCGAGGGCGGGCACGAGTTCTACTCGCTGGCCGGGGCGGCGCGACTCTACCCGGTCCTGCGCGACGTCGCCGGCGGCACGATCCTGCTGAGCATTTTCGGCAGCCCGTACAAATGCCCGCCGGCCCCCTACGAGGCCGCCTTCCAGCTGCACGACTTCTTCCGCGACCGAGGCGTGCGCGACCGGGTGTCCATCAAGATGCTTATCCCGGCGCCGGTGCCTCTGCCGGTCGCCCCGGGCGCCGCCGAGGAGATTCGGCGCCGCTTCGCCGAGCGCGGCATCGAGCTGCTGACCCAGCACCAGGTGACCGCCCTGGACCCGGCCGCCCGCCGGGCCGTCATCGCCGGCCACGAGCCGCTGGCCTACGATCTGTTCATCGGCGTCCCCCATCACCGGCCGCCACGCGTCGTCCGTGACTCGCCCCTGGGCCAGGACGGCTGGATCCCGGTAGACCGGCACCACCTGACCACGGCGTTCGCGGATGTCTACGCCGTGGGGGACGTCACCACCATCCCCGTTGGCGACGGGGCCGTGCCCAAGGCCGGTGCCTTCGCCGAGGACGCGGCCCGGGCGGTGGTCGGCGACATTGTTTATCGACTCACCGGCCGGGGCCATCCGGCCCCGTTCGAGGCAATCGGCACCTGCTTCCTGGAGTTTGGGGACGGCAACGTGGCCCAAATCAGCGCCAATTACCTGGGCCGCGCGGAGCCGGAGGTAGCCCTGGAGGCGCCTTCCGCCGCGTTGCGTGAGGACAAGCGGCGCTTCCGGGACGAGCGGCTGGAGCGCTGGTTTCGCCCGCGATAGGCGCGCGACGCCACGCAAGGCAATTCCACCGTCTGGAGCATCTAATGACCGCCGCCCCAACGCCCGCCTGGCGCCGCCTGCATGACGAGGCCACTGTCGTCGATCTCCACGCCCACCCGGCGCTCAAGGCCACCCTCTTCCGGCGCAGCCTCAGGCACCGGCTGGGCCCGGTGAGCACCCGCTTCTCGCCGTTCAGCCTGCGCACGAGCTTCGCCAACCTGGTCGACGGGGGCGTGGACGTGTTGCTCTCTGCCGTCTACGTGCCCGAGGCGCCACTGCTGGCGCACATCCCCCTCTTGCGGTTGTTTCGCCTGCTGCAGCCGGCGGCCTGGCGGGAGTTCATCCGGCCAAGCTACTTTCAGGCGACCGTAAACGCGATCGCCGAGATGGAGCGGCAGGTGGCCGCCCACGGCCGGAGGCGCCGGCCGGGGGCACGGGCGGTGCAGGTGGCGCGCACGCCAGCGGCGCTGGAGGCCTGCCTGGCCACACGCGCTCTGGCCGTCGTCCACTGCCTGGAGGGGGCGCACGGCCTGCACGGGGCGGCTGCCGGCAAGGGCACCACGCCCCGCGCGACGGCCGACGTCGAGGCGGAGGTCCTGGCCAACCTGGCGCAGCTACAGGCCCGGGGCGTGGCCTACATCACCCTGGCCCACTTCTATCCCAACCAGGTGGCCGCCCCCTGCTTCCCGTTTCCCGAGGAGTTGCTCCCGTTGGCCCGCTGGCGCCGGGTCCTGGCCGAGCACGACCTGACGCGAGGCCTGACGCCGTTGGGCGAGACGGTGGTGGCCCGCATGCTTGATCTCGGCATCCTGATCGACGTCACCCACTGCACCCCGGCGGCCCGCGCCCGGGTCTACGAGTTGGTGGACGCGCGCGGCGCGCGCGAGCGCGTGCTGGCCACGCACGTCGGGGCCCAGGCGATCAACCCCTCCCCCTACAACCTGGCCGACTGGGAGATTCGCTGGCTGGCCGACCACGGCGGCGTGGCCGGGGTCATCTTCATGAACTACTGGCTCATGCCCCACGAGACCCGGCTGGGCCTGAACTTCATCGCCCGCACGCTGGAGCATTTCGTCCAGGTCGGCGGCGTTGAGGTGGCGGCCTTTGGCTCCGACCTGGACGGCTTCACCGATCCCCCCGACGAGATCGTCGACGCGGCCCAGCTCCCCCGCCTGACGCAGCGGCTGGTGGCCGAGCGGGGGCCGGGCGGCGCCCGGCGCTATGACGAGGCGGCGATTGCCGGCATCCTCGGGGGCAACGCCCTGCGCCTGCTGCGGCAGGGCTGGGGCCGCCCGGCCTGAGCGCCCGCCCTATCAGAAGCCCGACTCGCGAAACTCGCGCACCGCCTTCGGCCCACTGCGCGCCAGGCCGGCGAAGAACGCGTCCCGGTCGCTCGCGCGATAGTCCAGCCGCTCCACGCGGAAGGGCACCAGCCGCTCGCGCTCGCGGCGGCGCTCCAGGACGTCGACGAAGTAGTCCAGCGCGTTGGCCACGCTGTGGGCGTCCGTCCAGTCCGACTTGTAGAGCGGGACCCCGGCCCGGTTGAAGATCCAGGTCATGTTGGGCATCGAGCCGTAGGCCCGGTGACAGGCGCCGTCCAGGGCGTCCAGCAGGATCGGGCGCGTCACCCCGAGGACGTCGCGCAGGTCGCGCGCGTGGGCGTGCTTCTGAGCCATCGAGGTCAGGTGCGGGTAGTGCTCGCCGGGGTGGGCCTCGTGGGTGTAGAGGAAGATGGAGCCGACGCCATGGGCGGCGAACCGCTTGGCCAGCTCACTCATGGATGGCGCCGCCATCCCGCAGTATGGTCAGGTGAAGCTGCCGAACTCGACGACCAGCAGGCGGTGCGCCGACCAGGTCTCGGCCAGCGACGTGAGGTCGCCGTCCAAATGCCAGAGGGGGAAGTCGGGCGCGGTACGCCCCAGCGGCGGGCTGGCGTCGAAGTTGATCCAGGGGGCGACCTTCTCGGGGATAAAGGCGTCGTAGTTGTAGACCGTGGTCAGGTCGGGCGCGGTCATGGGGTCTCCTCGGGCGATGGCCGGGCGATGGGCCGGCACGGGCGAGCGGGGGCGGCCCGCCGGGCGCGGCGCCGCGCCCGTATCATAGCACGCCCTCCCCCGCCAGGCGCGGCGGGGAGGCGGCCACCGCCGACTGCCCGCTGCTCCGGGCGCCTTCATGAGAGAACATTAACTAGACAAAAGATGTACAAATAATGTACAATAGCCGGCGATGACGTAGAAATAACCCCGGGCCCGCGTGGCGGGCCAAGGAGAGACGCCGTGCTCATTCGCAACCTGTTCCTCATCGCCGTGCCGCTCATCGGCCTGGGCGCCCTGGCGTGGCGCCTGGGTGTGGGCCAGAGCCGGCTGGCGCTGCGCTCGGACGCGGTCCACTTCCCCACCGTCTCTGGCTTCAACCTGCAACGGCAGGAGCTGGTGTTCCCCCGTGATTTCGCCGGCGAGCGGAACATCGTGTTTGTGCCCTTCCAGCAGTGGCAGCAATCCATCGTAGACAGCTGGGTGCCGCTGGCCCAGGAGCTGGAGGCGGCCCACCCTGGCGTCGCCTACTACGAGCTGCCGACGATCAACGAGATGCCCATGGTAGCCCGCACGTTCATCAACGAGGGCATGCGTGCCGGCATCCCCGACGAGACCAGCCGCGAGCGCACCGTCACCCTCTACGTGGACCTGGCGCGCTTCATGCGCGCCCTGGACATCGCCAACCGGGACGAGGTGCACACGCTCCTGGTCGACCGCGAGGGCCGCATCCTCTGGCGGACGGTGGGCCCGTTTGACGAGGCGGCGGGCGAGGCACTTCGCGTGGCCATCGCGGGCGGCAAATGATCTGACCCTGGCTGATGGCTATGCTGCCCTTGCCACCTATCATGATCGGCGGGCCGCGATCGACGAAAGCCTTCGGGCGAGCCAGGAGTCTGTCGCCTCGTTCCGCCGGCAAACCCCGTCGACGTTGCAGAACCGGGCGGCTTGAACGTCGATCCTCTGCTGTCCTGGCCTACCCGACCCGATAGGCCACGATCGTCGTGTCGTCCACCGGCGGCCGGCCCCCGGTGAACGCTTCCAGCCGCTCGCGCACGGCCCGCACGAGCGCCTGCGCCGGATGATCCGGCCGCTCCCACACCACGTCGGCCAGGCGTTGCCGGCCGAACTCCTCTCCTTGCGGGTCCGTCGCCTCTGTGACGCCGTCCGTATAGAGCAACAGCAGCTCCCCTGGCCGCAGCGTGACGGTCGCCTCGCCATAGCCGAGATCGTCCACCAGCCCAATCGCCGCCCCGGTGGGATCCAGCCACGAGACCGCCTCGTCCCCGCGGGCCCGGGGCCGGAAAAGCAGCGGCGGGTTGTGTCCGGCGCTGCTGTAGGTCAGGCGGGCGCTGCGGGCATCGAAGCGGGCCAGGAACAGGGTGACAAAGCTCGTCAGGTGGATGCTGTGCGTAAAGATCCCGTTCAGGCGCTCGAGCACGTCCGCGGGGGCCTCATGGTCCGGGACCAGGAGGCGCAGCGCGGACAGCAGGTAAGTAATAAGCAGGCCGGCCGAGACGCCGTGACCGACCGCGTCGCCAATGACCAGGCCGTGGGCCCCGTCGCGAAAGCGGTAGAAGTCGAAGTAGTCGCCGCCGACGATCGCCGCCGGCCGGCTGAACACCGCCAGATCCAGGCCGGGGATGGCCGGTACCTGCTGCGGCAGCAGCGCCTGCTGTAGCCTGGCCGACAGCTCCAGCTCGGCCTCGAGCCGGCGTCGCTCGGCGGGGGAGAGGTGGTCCAGGCAGACGCAGCTGGTGTAGTCCATCTCCAGCCGTCCGGGCTCGACGTCCTCGTGGCAGACCACGCAGACGCCCAGCGTCCGGTCGCGCGCGCGGTCCACGGCGTCGTCCAGCGCCGCGAGGCGCGCCTGCACTGCCCGCTCGTCCGCCGACCCCAGGCGGACCCGCCGCTTCCAGGCCGGCGTGTCAGACAGCCAGGCGCTCAGATTCTGGCGTTGCTGGCCCAGTCGTTGCTGAAAGCGCTGCAGGATGGCCGCTTCCATGGGGCGTCTCCTTTGCCGGCAGCCTCCGGGGCCGCCGGGCCGTGATGAGGGCCACCGCCAGGATGATGATGACGACGGCGGCGAGCATGGGCGCGGTGAGCGGCTCGCTCAGGACCAGCCAGCCCAGCAGGACGGCGATGACCGGGTTCACGTAGGTGTAGGTGGCCACGCGGGCCGCCTGGATGGTCTTCAACAGCCAGACGTAGGCCGTGAGCGCCACGATCGAGCCGAAGAGGGCCAGGTACAGCATGGCGAGTAGCGAGCGGGACGAGACGGCTGCCGGCTCCAGCCGGGCCAGCTCGCCTGTGCCGAGGCCGGCGAGCAGGAGTAAGGCGCCGCCGGCCAGCATCTCGACGGCGGTGGCCATGAAGACGTCTGCCGGCAGCGCCGCCCCCCGGGAGATGAGCGAACCGTAGCTCCACAGGGCGGGGGCCAGCAACAGGGCGAGCCAGCTCACCGGGTCGATGCCCGCCGCCCCGCTCAGATTCCCCGGCCCGATGAGCAGGCCGATGCCGAGCAGGCCCAGGACGAGCCCGCCCGCCATCCGCCGATCCGGCCGGGCGCCGCGGAAGGCCAGCCAATCCAGAGCCGCCGTCCACAGGGGTACGGTGGCCACCACCAGGGCGGCGATGCCCGAAGGCACCTGCTGCTCCGACCAGGTGACCAGCCCGTTGCCGCCGACCAGCAGGAAGGCGCCCACGATCGCCGCGGCGCGCCACTGCCGCCGGTCGGGCGACGGGACGCCGCGCGCCCGTAAGAAGGCGAAGGCGATCCCCCCGGCCAGGATAAAGCGCGTCCCGGCCATGAGAAACGGCGGGATCGTCTCTACCGCCAGGCGTATGGCCAGGTAGGTCGTGCCCCAGATGACGTAGATGGCGGCGAAGGCCAGGGCCACGTGAACGCGATGACTCCCGCGGACGCGGGCCAGAGCATGAGACATGGCGTGTTCCTGTGTGATGGTGCCGTCCCGGCGGCCATGGGGAGAGGGTGTGGCGCGCGGCCGTCGGGGCGCAGCCCGGCGTTGATTTGCGGATTGTAACCTGCTACAATAGTTACAATGGTTAAAGTCTAGCAGAAATTGCGTAACCTGTCAACCTGCTTTAGCAGGTTATGTTGAAGGAAAGAGCGGCGGCCGAGTAGTCCGCGGGCATAACCCCCACAAGCGTCTTCGCGTCCGCCAGGGTGTTGCCGTGCCATGACTATGGACCCTTCGACGTCACGACTACGCGGAGCAGAGGATCGTCATGAGTTTTGACCTGGACGCCGGGGTGTTGTGCCTCGATTTCGCCAACACGGCGGAGTGGCACGCCAGCGAGCAGCCCGCGGAGAAGCTGCGCGACTACGCCGACCTGCTGGCCTGGGCAGAGGCGGCGGGCGCCCTGCCTGCCGAGCGGGGGGCGGCGCTGCGCCGGCTGGCGCGACGCCGGCCGGCGGAGGTGGCGGTCGTCCACGCGCGGGCCATCGCCCTGCGCGAGGCCACTTACCGTCTTTTTGCCAGCCATGCCCGGGCGGAAGGGGCCGACCCGGCGGATCTGGCGCTCCTCAATGAGCACCTGGGCCCGGCGCTGAGGCGGCTGCGCCTTGACCCCTCGCCGGCAGGATTTGTCTGGGCGTGGGCCGAGGGCCCGCCGGACCTGGTCGAGCCACTCTGGCCGGTGGTCCGCTCGGCGGGGGAGCTGCTGACGTCCGACCACCTGGAGCGCGTGGCGCAATGCGCCGACGACCGTGGCTGCGGCTACCTCTTCCTCGACATGAGCCGCAATCGGAGCCGCCGCTGGTGCTCGATGGACACCTGCGGCAACCGGGCCAAGGCCCGCCGCCACTACCGGCGGCAGAAGGCGGAGCCGCCGAATGCGGCCTGAGTGGCCGCGGACGATCGTGGTGACGATGCCCAAGGTCCATGCGCTGCGTCAAAGCCTGCTTATCGCGGCGCTGGCCTGCCTGGGCGTCGCCGGCTGCGGCCTCGGAGCCGGAGCGGAACGGGAGGCAAGCGGTCCGAAGGAAGTTCCCGCTGCCCCTCACCCGAGCTTGCCGGCAGCGGGCGATTGGTGGCGACCGGCGGTCGGCGCCACCTGGCAATGGCAGCTGGGCGACGACCCGATCGACCTATCCGTTGACGCCGACGTAGTCGATATCGACCTGTTCGCCGCGGACGCCGCGACCGTCGCCGCCCTGCAGGCGGCGGGCCGGGCCGTGATCTGCTATGTCAGTGTGGGCTCCGTGGAAGATTGGCGCCCTGATGCGGGCCAGTTTCCCGCCGCCGTGATCGGCCGGAACTACGCGGGCTGGCCCGGCGAGAAATGGCTGGATATCCGCCAGATCGACCGGCTCGCGCCGATCATGCGGGCCCGGCTGGACGCGTGCGCGGCCAAAGGCTTCGACGGCGTGGAGCCGGACAACATGGACGCCTATACCAACCGGACGGGCTTCCCGCTGACCTACGAGGATCAGCTGGCCTACAACCTCTGGTTGGCCGAGGAGGCCCACGCGCGCGGTCTGTCCATCGGCCTGAAGAACGATCCCGAGCAGGTAGCCGATCTGCTCCCCACCTTCGACTGGGCCCTGACCGAGGACTGCTTTGCCCAGGGCTGGTGCGAGGCGATGAGCCCGTTCATCGCGGCCGGCAAGGCGGTGTTCGCGGCTGAGTACACGGACACCGGGATCGCCCCTGACGAATTCTGCCCCCAGGCCGCCGCGCTGGGTTTCAGCGCCATCCTGAAGCACCGGGAGCTCGGCGCGTACCGCGAGACGTGCCCTTGAGGCCCGATCGCGCCCTCGTGCCTGTGTTGGCGGCGCCGGTCGCAGTCCTATGCGAACCCGCTGGCGTCCCGGCGTCGGTGGCCTACCTGTAGCCTGGCGGTCAGCGCCCCCTATCCGAAGCTCTTCAGCTCTTCCCAGAGCACGGGCCAGGGCGCCCGCGGTTGGCGACAGACGAAGAGATCGGGGTGAAACCGCGTCTCCTCGTTTTCCACGCCATAGCGGTTGGTCACCTGGCCGGCCAGCGCGCAGGCGGCGAAAAGGCGCTCGGCGCGCTCGCGGGTGAAGCCGACGACGATCACGGTTTCCGGCGGCGGGTCGCCGTAGCCCAGGGGCCAGTAGGAGTTGATGCCGCTGATCGCGCCCGGCAGGCCGAGGGCCGGCCCGTAGAGGTTGATCGCCCCGGCCTCGCCGTAGTTGCCGGTCAGGATCGCCGTCCGCGCCTGTTCGGCTGCCGGCAGTCCGTCGTAGATGTCGGCCACCGTCGCCGCCAGTTCCGGCCAGCCGATCTCCTCGACGAAGTTGTCGTGCAGCCCGCTGGTGAAGGTCCACAGGCCGGAGTTGATCGGGGCCACCGGCAGCATCACCGCGCCGAAAAAGAGGGCGCCGACGACCAGGCCGGCCACGGTCAGGCCGCGCGCCAGGCGGGCGCGGGCGGCTGACAACGTGGGCAACCACCGCTCCCAGACGACCGCCCCGGCGGCGATCAGCATCGGGTAGGCCGGGCCTTGGTAGTAAGACCGCCCCCGCCCGACGACGAACAGAATGAACGGGATGACGAACATCCAGCCCAGCATCCGGTAGCGCGCCCCGGCCGGCTTGAAGAGGAAGAAGATCAGGCCGGCGACCCAAAACGGGAGCACAAACAGGTTGGAGGCCACGAAGAGCTGCTCGATGAAGAAGCCGTCGGCGCGCCCGATGGCCACGTCCCGGGCGCGGATGTCGGCCAGGAACTGGAGCGAGATGAAGTCGTTCTGCGCCTGCCAGATCAGGTTGGGCAGGAAGATCAGGAGCGAGAGCGCCGCGCCAGCCCACAGCCAGGGGCTACGCAGGTAGCGGCGCGCGGGCGTGAGCAGCACCCCGCCGACCAGGCCGGCCACGAAGGCGGCCATGGTGGTCTTGGTCATCATGCCCAGGCCGATGGCCACGCCGATGGCCAGCCACCAGCGCGGGTCTTCCGTGCGCAGCAGGCGGACCACCAGGAAGGCGACGACGACCCACCACAAATAGTCGAAGGAGACGTACTGGAACAGCGCCCCCTGGATGAGCGAGATCGGGGCCAGGCCGGCGGCCACGGCGGCGACGATCTGGGCCTTTCGCCCGCCGCCGAGCTCGCGCGCGATCAGGCCGGCCAACACCATGGCCGCGCACTGGGCCAGGGCGGAGAAGAGGCGCAGGCCGACCAGCGACGGCCCGAACAGCTCCAGGGCAACGCGGCCGATGAACGGGGTCACCGGCGGGTAGGCGACGTAGCCCCAGGCCAGCCGGCCGGCGTCGTCGATCATGGCCAGCTCGTCCCGGTGGAAGCCGTACTGGCCGTTGGTGGCTGTGTGCAAGGCCAGCCGGGCCAGCGCCATCAGGAGCAGCGGGGCGAGATCACGGTGGAGGGGGCTGGCGGGCGTGCGGGCCGTCGTCGGAAGGGTCATGGGCCACAGTATAGGAGCGGCCCGTTATCGCGGCAATCGCGCGGAAAAGCGTCCAAATGCCTATGGTCTTGGGTGGCTATCCAGGGGAGACCGGATCTAAGCAACCTCGCCCGCGTCCGCGCACGGCGACGATGAACAGCCGGCGGCAGGGGTAGATGGTGCGGCCGTCGGCCCGGGCTGGGTAGGCTATGCGCAGCCGGCGCCGGTATTCGTCCACGAAGCGCGCCCGCTCGCCGTCTGATAGCCCGCGCAGGATGGGGCGCAGCCCGGTGCCTTTTACCCACTCGAAGACGGGATCGTCCCCCTCGAGCACCTGGTAGTACTCGGTCTCCCAGATATCCAGGGCCCGGGTCTGGCCGGCCAGCCAATCGTAGTAGCGCGCCGCGTCGTCCACCCACCGGCGCGCCATGGTCGCCCGCAACGCCGCCGGGCCGAGCGGGCCGCCCCCTTCCCCGCCGTCGGCCAGCGTCTCGCGCATCAGGCGATGCGACGGCGCGCCCCAGCTGAGCGGCATCTGGACGGCCAGGCAGCCCCCGTCCCGAAGATAGTTGAACAGGCGCGGAAACAGCGCCGCGTGATCGTCGACCCAATGCAGCGAGGCATTCGCATAGATCAGATCGGGCGCGTCGTCGGGCACCCAGCGCGCGATGTCCGCTCGGAAATGATCGGTTTCTGTTTTCATCAATGCCTTCATCCACCCTCAAAGTAAGATGGGGCTGACCGCTGTTCTTGATGTCATTCGGAAAAGGAGGGAGAAGCTGGATTGTTCATACTGTGGCCAAAGGGAGGCTATCTGGAAGAGCGCTGGTTGCTCGACGTACTCTGTGTGTCAGCAATGCCTAAATCAGCTCCATCAAGACAATTGGGTAGGGCACAGGGACGACATCTGGACATCCGAGCCGAAATGTCCCAAATGCGGCTCGACGGATTGGGTTTCTCTCGCAGACTCAAAACGCGAAGCATCATAGTTTCTTCTGAGAAGCGATAGACATCACAATCCGAGTCGTCGTGTGGCCGAATAGTCGCCAGGCCCTGGGCAATCCCGGCCCCCGGTGAGAGAATAATCGCCGCCCTTCCCGGATGCAAGGCGTTGCCGCGCCGTGGTCCGGGCCCATTCCGTGTGTCACAAGGAGAGCCCGCGCATGCGATCCAGGCGTCCTGGTCCGTTTCGGCGCTTTCTTCTCTGGTTGGCCCTGATCGGGGTGGTGGCGCTCTGGGTGACCGCGCCCGCGCTGTTCCCCGGCAACAGCAAGCTCTACGACGCGATCGCCGCCGGGGACGAAGCCGCAGCCCGCCGCCTGTTGGCGGACGGAGCCGACCCCAACAGCCGCTCGCTTGGCCTGGCCGGCGGCGACGGCGGCCTGAGCTCCCAGTATTCCCCCCTGCTGTATGCCATCAACCGCAACGAGCCGGCCATTGCCGTCCTATTGCTGGAGGCGGGCGCGGAGCCAAACGTCCGCAATCCAGAAAACGATACGGCCTTAATCGCCGCCGCCGATGCCGGCATGGTCGACGTCGTGCGCCTCCTGCTCGAAAAAGGGGCCGATCCGGGGGCGGCCAACGACTGGGACGGCAGCACGCCGCTGCACCTGGGGCGGGCGTTCGACGTGGCCGGCGCCCCCAGCCCCAAGACATTCCTGGACCCGGCGATCCAGTCCCTGCTGGAGGCGGCCGGCGCCCGCTAACGCCCTGGAGCGTCCCGAGGTTGCCGCGAGACCACCTGGTCGAGCGGCAACAGCTGCCCTTCCGGGCCGCAAAGCGCGCGCTTTTGAATGCGGGCCGGGTCAAGAAAGCTCTTGAACCAGCCCCCCCAGCGCGCCGCGGCTTCCCGGTCTACGGCATAGTAGATCCAGCGACCGTCCAGACGGTCCCGGCGGGAGTGCACCAGCCCCGCCTTCTCCAGCACGCGCAGGTGGTGGGAGAGCAGGTTCGGCGCCAGGCCCAGTCGCTCCTGCAGCTCGCCATTGCAAGAATCGCCGGCCATCAGCGCGGCGAAGATCCGCAGGCGGTTGGGTTCGGCCAGCGCCTTGAGCATGGCCGTGATCTCGGGCAAGGGTTCATGAAGAATGTGTGACATGGCCAGGGGCCCTCTCAGGCCGTGGCGAGCGCGTCGGTCACCCAGGTGGAGATCTCCGCCACGCTGGGGATGCGGCCGGCACAGACCAGTCTCTCGTTGATAACCAGGCCCGGGGTGGCCAGGAGTCGATAGCCCTGGATCGCGGCGCGGTCGGTCACTTTGACGATGTTCGCCTCTGTGCCCAGCATGGCGACGGCCTGGCTTACCGCCTCGGCGACGCTCGCGCAGTTCGGGCAACCCGGGCCCAGGATCTTGATGTGCAGCATGGTTGTCTCCTTCACCGGGCCTGGCCCGGCGACGCCGCTTCGCACGCTACTACGTCGATGGTCGGCTGGACGCGCACCGCGGATTTCACCGAGTTGGCCACCAGGCTATATTTCTGCGCCGAGCGCAGCGCCTTTTCCACACGAGCGCGAATGACGGCCGGATCGGCGCCATCCGCCGCCACCTGGATCCGGGGCCAGAGCGTCACGTCGGTGAAGAGCTCGGTGCGGTCCAGCGCCACCTCTTTTCTGCCCTCGGCGCGGCACGTGTAGTCGAGCAGCGCCAGCTTGAAGCGCTCGGCGGCCCAGACGAACATCAGCATGATGCAGGTATTGACCGCGGCGACGAAAGCATCCTCCGGGGTCAGTACGCCCGCGTGGCCCTGCGCGTCGGGCGGCGCGGAGAAGGGCATCTCCGGCCCGTTGCCCATGAGCACGTGGCCCCGATGGGCGCCCTGCCAAATGACGGTGGTGTGATAGACGGCGGTGGTGCTCACTCGGTTGGCTCCGTTTCGGCCCAGAACCGGGCGTACTCGCGCCGTAGCATGCTCGAATAGGCGGCTTCCGCTTCCGCCGGCACCGGGTTGTAAATCTTGACTTGCGCCAGCAGCTCGGCGATGGTGGTCGGCGTCGGCGGTCTGCCGGCATCCCGAAACTGCGCCAGCAGCGCCGGCAGGGCGATCAGAGTCACCGGGTCGCCAGCGATGGCCACGGTCTGGACGGGGATGCCCGAGCCACAGGCGCAGGTCGCGCTTTCGGGCTTGCCCTCGTCCGTGGTGGCAACAAAGGCGCCCTGGCGGCGGCTCCATGTCTGGGCCAGCAAGGCGTCGACCTGCGCCGCCACGCGCGCGGCCGTCTCCGCCACGGCCTGTAACCCGGCTTCGTTGAGACGGCGCCGGCCAACCACCGGGCCCAGCCCGGCCTCAACCACGACGTCGCCGACCACCACGCTGGCCGCCGGCTTGCCGGAGTACAGCGCCGTGGCCCGAGCGGCGCAGCGCCGGTCGCAGCCGTCGATGGCGATGGTAGGGTAGAAGCGAGCAAAGGCGCGGTCCCCCTCGCCGCCGGCCAGGAACAGGGGCAGGCAGATGGTCACGGTGGTCTGTGGGCGCAGCGTCTCCAGCACCCGCAGGGCGGCCAGGCGGGTCACGGTCCCCTCGGCCAACTCCTCGCCGGAGCAGGCCACGATGCCCACTTTCTTTGCCGGCAGATCAGGCATTCTCGGTTTCCTCCAGGGCGTCCACAACGGCGGCCGCCTCCGTGGCCAGGACGCGAGCCAGTTGTTGGCCACCCTCGTTGAGCGTGGCGATGCCCGCCGGCTTGAGCTGGCGGTGACGCCGATAGACTTCCAGCACGGCGAACGCCCGGGCGATCGCGCCGCCGCTCTGCTCGACCATGCGCGT
>JBFGLK010000013.1:0-15371 GCA_041576195.1 Promineifilaceae bacterium (SeqCode) | reverse complement strand
TTGAGAATCATCGTCACTCCCTCGTTCTTCTGGAGGCATCTTCCGCCGCCCAGTCTAGGTCTAGGACGCCGGCGGGCGCGAATTCGTTCCCCGGCCACGCGAGCGTTGGTTCGGTCTGCATACAGATATGACGCCGCGAGGGCGAGGCGTGTAACACCCAAGTTCGCCTGGCCGACGCGCTGCCGCCGGATTGAGTATTGTCCGCCCCGGCCAAAGATGCAACCGGGAGGCGCCAGATGACGCCAAGTCGCCCGGATCGGGTAGGGCAGTCAACCGGCAGCGGGAGACCTGCCGGCATAAGATCCGCTCATGTCACCCGCGACGCCATCAGCAACCCATGTGCGCCAACGCCTTTGCCAACCATTCCTCCTCCTGACCCTTGTGCTGCTGGTGGCGTGCGCGCCCGCCGAGCTCGAACCATCCGCCGGCGATCAGCTGCGCCTGACGCGCGTGCCGCGGGCCACCGCCACCGCCGCCACCCTGCCGGCGGACGACCCGGGCGCCACCGCCACCCCCTTGCCGCCGCCGTCTGGCACCCCGCCCGGCACGCCGGCCCCGTTCCACTGCGCCGACGTGACGGACATCCCCGTCGCCGAGTGCGAGGCCGTCGTGGCGCTGTACCGGCAGGCCGGGGGGCCGCGCTGGCCACGGCAAGACGGCTGGCTGCGCCCGCCCGGCCCCTGCGCCTGGTTCGGCGTCAGCTGCCTGGACGGCCACGTCGACCAGCTGTTGCTCCACGACAGCGGGCTCGCCGGCACGGTGCCGGCAGCCCTGGCGCAGCTCACCCGCCTGCGCCTGCTCGTTCTGGGCGGCAACCGGCTCCACGGGCCCATTCCGCCCGAGCTGGGCAACCGGGTCAATCTGGAGAACTTCAACCTCAGCGATAACGAGCTGAGCGGCCCGATCCCGCCCGAGCTGGGCCGCCTGACTGAGCTGACCAGCCTCTGGCTCAACGTCAATCAACTGAGCGGCCCCATCCCGCCGGAGCTGGGCAACCTGGTCCAGCTGGAGTATCTGTACCTGTCGGTGAACGAGCTGAGCGGGCCGATCCCACCAACGCTGGGCGGGCTGTCCCGGCTGCGCGCGCTCTGGTTGGGGGCCAACCGGCTGAGCGGGCCGATCCCGGCCGAGTTGGGGGCGCTGGGCGCGCTCTTTCAACTGTTCCTGAACGACAACGAGTTATCGGGGCCGCTGCCGGCGGCGCTCGGGGATCTCGGCGGCCTGTTGGAGCTGTGGATCAACGACAATCCGCTCGAGGGCCCGCTGCCAGCGACCCTGACGCGGCTCTCGCTGGCGACGTTCTCGTTTGCCGGCACGGGGCTGTGCGAGCCGATCGACCCGTCGTTTCAGGCGTGGCTGGATGGCATTGCCGGTGCCGGTCGGAGCGGATTGATCTGTGAATGAGGGGTCATGGAGTCGCGTCGTCGACTCCCCGCGTAGGGGCGCCCGCCTTCTCGCGTTGCCAATGGCGCACCCGCTCCAGCTCGTGCGCCAGGACCCGGGCCTGGGGCGCGGCGGCGTCCAGCTCCCCGGCTTTGGCCAGGACCTCCAGGCTGGCGGCTGCCCGGGCGAACTGGGTGGCGGCAACGTCGGCGCCGCTTCCCTTGAGGCGATGGGCGGCCTGGCGCACCCGCTCGGCGTTGCCGTCGGCCAGGGCCGCCTGTAGCTGGGGCATGAGGCCGTCCGCCTCCGCCAGGAACAGGGGCAGCAGCTGCGCCAGGAGCATGCCGCCGTCGTCCCCCAGTCGCTCGGCGAACCCGGCCTCGTCGATCGGGCAGGGCGACGGGGCCGGCCGCGCGCCTTCCACGACCCCCTCTGGCCGGCTTGACGCCGAGCCGGCGCGGATGAGGGCCGCCGCTAGCTCCTCGATGAGCACCGGTTTGCTGACGTAGTCGTCCATGCCGGCAGCCAGCAACCGTTCCCGATCCCCCTCCAGGGCGCTGGCCGTCATTGCCACGACGCGCGGCCGCCGCTCCGGCTTCCACTCGGCCCGTATCGCCGCCGTGGCCGACACCCCGTCCATCTCGGGCATCTGCTCGTCCATCAACACCACGTCGTAGGGCTGGCGCCGCAGGGCGCGCAACACCTCGAGGCCGTTGCCCACGACGTCCGCGCGATAGCCCAGGCGCGAGAGCATGTAGAGGGCCACCTTCTGGTTGATGGCGTTGTCTTCGGCGACCAGGATGCGCAGCGGGGGCAGGGAGTCGGGCAATGCCGGCAGGGGCAGCAGCGACCCGGTGCGCGGCAGGTCTTCGGGCCCCGCCGCGCGGGTCAGGATGGTGAAATGAAACGTCGTGCCGACGCCGGGCTCGCTCTCGGCCCAGATTCGGCCGCCCATCGCCTCGACCAGCTGCCGGCAGATCGCCAGCCCCAGGCCCGTGCCCCCGTATTTGCGCGTGGTGGAGGCATCCAGCTGAGTGAACGGCTGGAACAGCCGGTCTTTCCGCTCGGGCGGGATGCCGATGCCGGTGTCCCTCACCCAGAAGTGCAGCAGGAGCCGGCCGCCGGACTCCGGCACGTGCGCCAGGCTTACCGTCACCCCGCCCTTCTCGGTGAACTTGATCCCGTTGCTCAACAGGTTGACCAGCACCTGGCGCAATCGAGTGACGTCGCCGACGACATAGGGCGGCGTCCCCTCTTCCAGGTCCACGCGGAGGGCCAACCCTTTCTCCCGGGCCTCGTTGCGCAGCAGCTCGATCGTCTCCGCCAGGAAGCGCGCCAGGTCGAAGGCCTGCCGCTCCAGCTCCAAATGACCGGCCTCGAACTTGGAGTAGTCGAGGATGTCGTTGATGATCGAGAGCAGGACCTGGCCGCTGCTGCGCACGGTCGCGGCGTAGTCCCGTTGCAGCGGACCCAGCTCCGTTTCCAGCAGCAAGCCGGTGAGGCCAATAATGGCGTTGAGCGGCGTGCGGATCTCGTGGCTCATGCTGGCCAGGAACTCGGCCTTGGCCTCGGCCGCTTGCTCGGCCAGCTCCTTGGCCTGGCGCAGGGCCGCCTCCGCCCGATTGCGCTCGGTGATGTCCCGCACGAAGGCGCTGAACGTGACCCCGTTGTCGCCTTGCAGCGGCGTAATGGAGAGCTCGATCGGGAACTCGTGACCGTCGCGGTGCAGGGCCGCCATCTCGGTGCGCCGGTTGAGCGCCGCGCCGCTCCCGGTCTCCAGAAAGTGGTCCAGCCCCTCCGCGTATTGGGCCCGCAGGCTGGCGGGCATGATCAGCTCGCCCAATGGCTGGCCCATCGCCTCGTCCGTCGGCCAGCCGAACATCAGCTCCGCCTGGCGGTTCCACCCGGTGACCAGGCCGACGGCGTCGATGGTGATGACCGCGTCCAGGGCCGTGTCGATGATCAGGCGGCGATAGGCCTCGCTCTGGCGCAAGGCGTCTTCCATGCGCCGCCGCTCGGTCAGATCGGTGGTGACGGCGATGGTGCCGTCGGGCTCGCCGGCCCGCCGGCGCGGCGCAGCGGTGACAAGCGCGAAGACGACGCTGCCATCCGCGCCTCGCAGGCGCGTCTCGTAGGTGACCGTGGCCCCGCCGCGCCGGCGCTCATTCGCTTCGCGCAGCACCTCGTGGTCCTCGGCCAGCGTCACGTCATAGGGCGTCAGGCCACGCATCGCCGCCGGCTCGTAGCCCAGCAGGCGAGCATAGGCCGGATTGACGTACTCGAAGCGGCCCGCCTCATCGACCACACTGAGGCCCTGGGCGATGTTGTTCATGACCTGGAGGGCGAAGTCGCGCTGCTCGGTCAGCTCCGCGGTGCGCCGGGTCACGCGCTCTTCCAGACGGTCGCGCTCCTGTTTCACCGCGGCGAAGAGGTTGGCGTTTTGCAGCGCCTGGGCGGCCAGAGCGACGAACCGGCCGGCCAGGTCGACGTGGCGTTTGGTGAAGAAGCCGCGCCGGCTGTGGGTGCAGATGAGCATCGCCTCGATGCCCGGCGGCCCGATCGAGGCGTGCAGGGCCGAGGTGGCCGCCGCCCGGATGGCCGGCGTCTGGGCCTGCCACTCTGGGATTTGCCTGACGTCCTGGCCCGCCACGACCTCTCCATCCAGGACCCGGCGGAAGAACGCGCCCGGCTGCCAGGCGCTGTCGGCGAAGCGCGCGTCAGAGGTTGCCACCACCCGCAGGGGGGCTCCGTCGCGGCCCATCAAGACCAGGGCGTGCTCGAACACGAGGACGCCGCGCAGCACGGCCAGCAGGCCGCTCAGGATCTGTTCGAAGTCCAGGGCTTCGGTGAGGACGCGCAGGCCGTCGAGCAGGCTATCGCTTTCCTGATTGGCCGCCCGCGCTTCGGCTTGCGAGCGCAACAGGTCGGTGTAGAGCTCGTTGGCCCGCTCCTCGGCGGCGCGGGCGGCCTCTGTGGCCGCCGCCAGCGCGGCGCGCGTCTGGAGTAGCTCTTCTTCGAGGGTCGGTTGCCGGGTGGGCGCGTTTCCAGTCATCAGTTCCTCAGCCGGACGCCGACGCGGCCCGGCCGGGCCGGTGGTCCAGCAGCTTCATTGTACATTCTCGGGGGCACGGGAATTGGTCGCCTGACCTGGATATTGGTACTGGTGAGGCGAGCCGGACGCGACCGACGCGCTCGCTCAGGCCGTGGCCGCGCCTTGCAGCAGACGCGCCACCGCGTCGGTCAGCTGCCAGGAGCTGACCGGCTTCGTCAGGACAGCGTCTGCGCCGGCGCTCGCGGCCCGGCGCTGGGCCGCCGAGTCGCCGCGGCCGGTGAACATGATGACCGGCAGGCGGGATCGGGCGTGGTCCGCCCGGAGCGCCTGTAGGAGGCCAATGCCGTCCAGCACGGGCATGTCGATGGCGCTGACGACGAGGTCCACCGGTTCGTCGAGCAGGCGGTCCAGGGCTTCTTGCCCATGGCGGGCCTGCAGCACCTCGTGGTTCGCCTGGCGGAGGATGTAGTCGGCGATCCGGCGGGCGATCTGCGCGTCGTCGACGATCATGATGCGCGCCATGTCAGCGCTCCGCTTGCCGCCGGCGGACGGCTACTCGGGGGGAGCGGGGAGGGCCGGATGGCGCGCCGCGAGGGTGGGCGTTGTCCGGTCCGGGCGATCATGCCGGCACCCCCTTGATCACGATCATCGCCTGGCCGGCGGGCGCCACGCCGGCGAAGGCGGCCACGGCCACCGCCAGTTGCCGGCCAATAATCGGGGCCGGCTCATCCGCCACCAGCGCCAGCGTGCGCAACAGGCGATCGAGGCCGAACGGTTCGCCGGCCGCGCTGGTCGCCATGATCAACCGGGCGCTGCCCACCAGCAGCACCTCGCCCGGCCCCAGGGACAGGGACGATTGGCCTGGTGGGCCTTCCCCGCGGCCATCACCTGGTGGGCCGGGCGCCTCGAGCAGGCGCGGCGCGCTCACGGGCGGGCACGTGACGATCAGAGGCTGGCCCAACGTGGCCCATTGGAGCGTGCGGCTACCCGGGGGAATGCGCCCGAGGAAGAGCGCCGGGAGTCTGCCGGCAACTGGCGGATCGGCGAGCAGGGCCTGGAGGGCCGCGGCCGGCGGCCGGACGTCCTGCCGCAGGGCATCGAGCCGGTGCCCGGCCGGGCGCGCCCCCGCCTCCAGCGCGTCGCCCAGCCAGAAGCGTAGCGCGCCATCGGGGTCGAAGGCGAGGTCGCAGAACGCGCCGCCTACCCGGCCGACGGGCGCGCCGCTCGTCCAGAGCGATAGCCAGGGTGCGCGAGGCGCCGCCCGCTTCGGCGGCGGCCAGGGGCTTGCCGATGGGACCGGTGGAATCGCCGGGGAGCACATCAGCCTGTCTCCATCGCCGTCCGCGTCAGGGCGTTTACCGCCTCGGGCAGGTGCGCGTAGTGCGGAAACAGCGGCAGCAATTGGGTCAGCTCAAAGACGAGGCGCACCGACGGGGACATCCCGCAGAGGGCCAGGGCGCCGCCGCCGGACAGGCACGCCCGGCGGGTGGCCACCAGGAGGGCCAGCGCCGCCGAGTCGATGAAGCTGACCGCGCTCAGATCGATGACGACCGTGGGCACGGGGACGTCGATGACCGAGGCCAGTGTGCTTCGCACGGCCGGCACCGCTTGAGCGTCAAAGCGGCCATGCAGCTGCAATATGGGAACACCCTTGACTTCCATCAGTCTGACCATCACACTGTCCTCCGCTCCGCCGCCAGGAGGGCGCCCGGGCGACTTACCCGGATCGCCGGTCAGCGTGCGCTGCCCTGGCGTCGTTTCCTCCGCCGGCGAGCCCACCGTCCGTCGGGCCCATCCGGTCTTAGCCTCAAGCTTCAACTCGCATGCTACCAGCCAAATCTGACGATCCGCCTAACGATGGCGAAAATGCCGGCAATGTCTGCCGCAGGGCGGTCACGAGAGCAGGGCCGCGCCTGGCCTGTCCGTCGTGAAGTGAAGGCTCCGCAATGGCCGGGGCGATCGCCAGCGCGTTGCTGAAGGCTGACTGTGGACTCGTCGATCAAACGACGCCTATGACAAATTTCTCCCTCGCCCAGATTGAGATCGCGGGGGCCAGTGGGTTAAGATGCAGGGGAAATGGGACGCGCCAGCCGGCGCTCGAGATGAGACAAGCGTATGGAACTGCAGCAGATCTTGATCGTGGATGACAGCGCCGTCGTGCGCCACCTGGTGCGGGCGGTGCTGGACCGGGCGGGCTACACGGTGTGGGCCGCGGCCTCCGGGGAGGAGGCGCTGGACTTGCTGGCCAAGAAGGGGCTTCCCCACCTGGCCATCGTGGACATCAACATGCCGCCCGGGATGGACGGTTTCGCCTTTTGCCGGCAGATGCAGGCCTTCTCCGACGTGCCCGTCATCATGCTCTCCGGCGAGGGGGGAGAGGCCACGGTGGTCGCCGGGCTCGAGCAGCACGCCGAGGATTACATCGTCAAGCCGGCCGACGGGCCGCTGCGGGCCGCGGAGTTGATCGCTCGCGTGCGCACGGTCCTCAACCGGATGGGCGACTATGGCTACACGCTGGAGCCGGTGGTGGCCGTCGACGACCGGCTGCAGATCGACTTCGCCGGCCGGCGGGCCCTGGTCGATCAGCGCCCGGTCTCTCTGACGCCGACCGAGACCAAGCTGCTCTACTTGCTGATGCGGCACGCCGGGCACACGCTGACGTCAGACTACCTGCTGCGGCGCCTATACCCCCTGGACGAGGCGTTCGAGGAGCGGCTACACACTCACGTCTATCGGCTGCGGCGCAAGATCGAAGACAATCCACGGGAGCCCGTGTATGTCATTTCCGAGTGGGGGCAGGGCTATAGCTTCCCGGTGCGGGCCGCGAGCCTGAGCGGCGCCGGGCCAGCGCGATGATCACGTTGCTGCTTCTGGCGGTGCGCTTCGCCCGCACCCAGGGCCAGCCCGACGCCGGCGACCCGCTCCTGCCGTGGCGCCATCCCCACTGGCCGCCGGCGTCGCGCCTGCCAGAAGATCCGCGTGGCTACGCCGTCGCCGCTGCGCGGCAGCTGCGCCACTGGGTCTGGGGCGGGTCGATGTCGGGCGATCCCGACGGCCTCAGCTGAGCAACGGTCGCACGGCCGCTACCAGCTGATCCCAACGATAGGGCTTCTGCAGGAAGCCGTTGACGCCGAGGTTCTCAAACCGCTCCCCCGTCTCTGTTTCGCTGAACCCTGAAGAGAGCATTACCGGCACGCGCGCGTCAAGGCGGCGCAGGCGAGTCAGGGTCTCCTGGCCGCTCAGCCCGGGCATGGAGAGGTCCAGGATGACGAGGCGGATGTCGTCGCGACGCTTCTCGTAGAGGTCCAGGCCCGTCTGGCCGTCGGGGGCGAGCACGACATCCACCCCTTCGTGGCGCAGGATGTCGCCGACGGACTCGCGGACCGGCTCTTCGTCGTCGATGACCAGGACCGTGCCCCGGAGTGTGGCACGGAGGGCGTCCACGTTCAGGGGGCCGGTGCCGTTCGGGCTGCCGGCACCGGCGGGGAAGTAGAGGCGGAAGGTCGTGCCCCGTTGTGGGGCGCTCTCGACGCTGAGCCCACCCCCGTGGCCGCGCACGATGCCCAGCACGGCCGCCAGCCCCAGGCCGCGGCCGGTGTGCTTGGTGGTGAAGAACGGGTCGAAGATGCGCGACAGGGTCTCGCGATCCATGCCGGAGCCGTTGTCCTCGACTTCTAGCAGGACGTAGCGCCCCGGCGGCAGCGCCTTCTCGCTGTAGATGACGTTCAGGCGCTCGCCCGGCAACACGTGGCGAGCCCGGGTGCGCACGAGCACCGTGCCGTTCCGCTCGCCGAGCGCCTCGGCGCCGTTGAGGATCAAGTTCATGATCACCTGCTGCATCTGCCCGGTGTCGGCGTCGATTGCCGGCAGGGTCGGGGCCAGCTCGGAACAGAGTTGCACGTGCTTCGGGATGGCCACCTCGAAGAGGTGCAGGTTCTCCCGAATGAGGGCGTTCAGGTTGACAGGCTGGATCTCGAAGCGGCCGCGGCCAGAATAGGCGAGGAGCTGCTGGGTCAGGTTGGCCGCGCGCTCGGCCGCCTTCACCGCCTTCTCCACGTGACCCCGAGCGGGGCTCTGTGCCGGCAGCTTCGCCTGGGCCAGCGACGATTGGGCCAGTATGGCCGTCAGCAGGTTGTTGAAGTCGTGGGCGATCCCGCCCGACATCACGCCCAGACTCTCCAGCTTCTGGGCCTGGCGCAACGCCTCCTCGCTCTGCTTGCGCTCGCTCAGATCGACCACCTGGCCGATCATCTGGATCGGCCGGCCCTCGGTATCGCGCAGGGCAAATACCTGCAGGAAGACGTCCAGCAGGCTGCCGTCCTTGCGCACGTAGCGCTTCTCCATCTTGTACTCGGAGAGCTCGTTGTCCACCACTGCGCCCAGCAATCGCAGATTGGCCTTCAGGTCGTCCGCATGGGTGATCTCGGCGAAGCGCATGCCGCAGAGCTCGTCGGGCCCATAGCCGAGCATCTCGCAGAGGGCGCGATTGACGCGCAGATACGTGCCATCGAGGGAGGTGATTGACATGCCGATGGGGGCCAGGTCGAAGATCTCGCGAAACAGCTCCTCGCTGCGCCGCACTTCGTCGTAGAGCCGGGCCCGCTCGATTGCCAGGTTGATGTGCTCGCTCAGGGCGATGACCAGCTGCATGTCACGGTCGCCCAGCACGACGCCGGCCACGCTTTCGACGTTGAGCACGCCCACCACCTCACCGCGGTCGAACAGCGGCACGCAGATCTCGGACGTGATCCCCTCGATGGCGCCCAGAAAGCCCGGGTGATCGGCAACGGATTCGAGCAGGATGGGCTGCCCGGTGCGGACGACTTCGCCCGACACGCCCTGGCTGATATGGATCTCCGGGATCGTGGTCTCGTAGCCCACCTGGTGTTGCAGGCGCAGCGTCTCGCCGTCCAGGATGTAGAGGCTGACCTGGGTGTAGCCGAACTCCTCGCGAATCGCTTCGGTCACCGCGCGGAAGATCGTGGTCAGCTCCAGTTTGGGCGCCATCGCCAGCCGCACCCGGTCGAGCAGCGCCAGCTCCTGCGTCTGGCGCTGGGCGGCGGCGTAGAGCTCACGGAAGCGCTGCTCGCTTTCCCGGACCGCCTCCTCGGCCAGCTTGCGCTCGGTGATGTCCTTTTGCAGGCCCCAGATGTGTGTCAGATGGCCGTCCTCGACGACGCCGTTGGCTGTCGCCAGGAAGAATTTGTCGTTGCCGGCCCGGTCTCGCTCGCGCGTCTCGGCGTTGGCCACCTGATAGCCGTTGGCGATGAAGCCACGGAGCATCTCCAGGTTCTCGGCGTGCGAGGGCATCAGCTTGTCGGCCAGGCTGGCCGCGGCGGCCTGCTCGCGAGTGAAGCCGTACTGGGCCAGGTAGGCGTCATTGACCTCAGCCTGGTAGCTGTGGGCGTAGATGAGCGCGATCTGCTCGTCCGGGGGCAGGTCGACCGGGATCGGCTCGCGGAACTCCATGCGCCAGATGCCCTCGGCGCTCGTGGCCACGAAGGTGCGATAGCGCTCCTCGCTGGCGCGTAGGGCGGCCTCCATGCGTTTGCGTTCGGTGATATCGCGGGCGATGTGGAAGGTGCCGGCAATCTGGCCGTCTTCGGCGAAGCTCCGGCCGCGGATCTCCAGGGTCAGCCGGCGCCCGTTCCGGGTGAAGACGTCGATCTCCGCCTGGTCGACATCTTCGCCGCCCAGCATGCCAGCCAGCACCTCCAGGGCCAAATCGGCCATGTCCGGCGTCACCAGCTCCAGCGGGCTGCGACCCAGCAACTCTTCCGGCGCGTAGCCCAGGGTGCGGCAGGCGATCTGGTTGACAGTCACGATATGCCCGGTCGGGCCCAACGTGAAGAGAAAGTCGTTGGCCTGCTCGAAGTAGACGCGCCAGCGCTCCTCGCTACGCCGCAGGGCCATCTCCTGCTGGCGCCGCGCCAGCGCGTTGGCCACGATGTCGCTGAAGAGGCGCAGGCCGGACAGCGTGAGTTCATCCCAGGCCGGATCCCGCTGCACCACGGCGAAACCGACAAAGCCCAACAAGGTGGTCTCGAAGCGAATCGGCGTCAGGACCAGCGAGCGGATGCCCAACAACTCGCAGAAGGCGCGCAGCGCGTGCGCCTCGGGCGGCAGCGAGGTCGGCGAGGTCATGTGAATGTTGTCGCCCTCCCGCAGGCGGGCCAGCGACCAGACGAATACGGGCGCGTGCAGGCCCTGCATCTGCGCCTTGAGCGCAGGGACGCCTGGCGCACACCACTCGTGCGTGTTGTCGACGAGCATCTGTGCCTCGTCGCGAAACAGAAAGACGTAGGTGCGATCGCTTTCCGTCTGTTCGCCGAGCCGGGCCAGGGCCCGGTCAATGCCCTCGTCGAGAAGCTCGGGCGGGCGCTTGATGAAGTCCGCCGAGATCTCGGCGACGAGCCCCTGAAGATCGCCGTGCTGGCGCAGGGCCCTGGCGTCCTGGCGCGTGCGGCGCAGGGCAGCATCCAGGGCGCGCATGGCATAGATGACGAGGACGGTGGCCGCGGCGAGGTTGGCCAGGTGGCCCAGCCCCTGCGTCAGCAGGGTGTCTGGCCGGTCCGCCATGAGAGAGATGCCGCGGGCTTCGGCCACGTAGAGGGCCACGCCGGCCAGCGTCGACAGGGCGGCCATGAGCAGGGCGCCGCGCTGGCCGAGGAGCAGGCCAGCGCAGAAGACCACGACCAGCAGGGTGGCGAAGGACGGCGCGTGCAGGCCGCCAGTGTTGGCCACCGCATAGACCAGGATGGCCCAGAAGCTGAGTAGCACCACCAGGCTGGCCAGCCGTAGCCGACCCCGAACAAGTAGCCAACGGCCGGAGACGAAGACCAGGAGGAGCAGGCTGAGGACCGCGAGCCGGTAAAAGTCGAAGTCGGTGATCGGCAGGAGAACGGCGGCGACGGCCAGGCTGATGGCGATGCCCAGCCAGCAGGTCATATTCAGGATGGCGGCGACGCGGTTGTCGGCTTCGTCCGGGAAGAGCGGGGGCGCCGTGAGCTGACGCAGACGGGTCGGCAGGGTGCGGAGCGATTGGAGGGCGGTGATGTTGGCCATCTGCTTTATGCGGTTGGATCCTATGCCTGTCGGCCATGCCCGGTGTGTCGGCAAGCGTGTCGAGACGCCGACGAGCGACGCCACGGTTATCATGCCTGACTCGACCGCCCGGCGTCAATGAAAACGGTGGGAAAAGGGTCTAGGGCGGTCCGGGCCGGGGGTCCTGGTCGATCGCGGCGCTCGCGGACCGGCCTTCGGCTATAATCGCCCCCGACGCGGCGGCGCCACCCGTGGGCGGCACCGCCTGCCTTCAGAATGCATGGGGCACGATCCCGCCATGACCACCCTGCTCTTTCCCGGACGCCACCTGTTGCACACGACCTTTCAGGAGCAGTATCTGCGCCGGGTGCTGGGCACGCCGCTGGATGGCCTGTCGTTTCTGGCCGGGCCGCGGCCTGCCGGCACGGCCCCGATCGACCAGATCGTCTTCGCCATCACCTCCAGCAACCAGCAGCACTCGCGTTACAACCCGATCCCGTTCCACGTGCGGGCCATTGGCGTGGATCGCTTCGCGCGGGCGCTGGAGCTGACCTTTGGCGTGCGCTATCGCCTGGTCGGCATCCCTCACTACCCGCCGACGCCCCGCTTCGCGGCGATCGTCCTCAAGGAGATCGCCCAGCAGACGGAGGGAGCCCTGCGGCTGGCGCCCGACGACTGCGTGGTGATGAGCTCGACTGCCGGGGTGAGCGAGCTGTTTCAGGCGCTGGGCTTCGCCGTGCTGCCGGCAGAGGCGGGCGAGCCCGAAGAGGCGCGGCCGCCGGTCCCAACCGACGTCGTGCGCCGGCTGGCCGAGACGGCGGACTGGCAGCACGATCCGGCGCTGCGGCGCCTCCTGGCCGCGGCGACGTTCGACTTGTGGCAGGACTTCCCCCACATCCCTCGGCGGGTGCGGCGACTGTGGCGCGACCCGCTACTCACGGATGCCGGAGGTCTCACCGAGTCCCGCGACTACGACGTTTACCTGGTGCGCATGGCCAACCGCGACATCATGCGCCTGAAATACGAGGACGTCCGCCCGGCTATCCTGCCGGGCAAGATCGTGGATGAGGGCTGTGCCGACGGCGCCCTGCTTGCCCTGGTGGCGCGCGACTTCCCGGACTCCGATCTGATCGGCATCGAGATCGCCGGCGAGCTCATCGCCCGCTGCCTGGAGCGGCAACGAGCCGGCGCCTACGGCGGCACGTTCGTCCACTTCCACCAGCGCAACGTCACGGAGCCGATCTTCGAGGACGACAGCATCGACACCACCCTGTGCCACTCGACCCTCCACGAGCTGTGGTCCTACGGGGACGGGGAGCCGGCGGTGCGCGCCTACCTGGCCTACAAGCACGCCCAGACGCGACCAGGCGGACGCCTGATCATCCGGGATGTCGTCGGGCCAGAGGATAAGGAGCAGGTCGTTTGGCTCTGGCTCAACCAGGAGAACGGCGAGGACCGGGAGATCTTTGCCCACGTGCCCGAGCGCCAGGCCTTGGCCCGGCACCTGGCCGGGCTGTCCACCTGCGGCCGGTTCCAGCGTTTTGCCCGCGACTTCCTGGCCGCCCGGCGGCGGGGAGCGCCTCCGCCGATCGCCTACCGCCTGGAGACCCGCCAGGGGCGCCGCTACGCCGTCCTGCGCCTGAAAGACGCCGCGGAGTTCATCAGCAAGATGAGTTATCTGGACAACTGGGAAAGCGAGATGAACGAGGAGTTCGCCTTCTGGTCATTCTCCGAGTGGAAGGCCGCCCTGTCGGCGGCGGGCTTCCGCGTGTTGGAGAACCCGAACGCGCCGGAGACCGGTTCGCGCGCCTATCTCAACCCGTGGCTGGTGGCAAACCGCTATGAGGGCCAGGTAGCCTTCTTCCGCGAGGCCGACGACGGCCGCCTGGAGCCGCTCCCCTACCCCGTCTCCAACGTCGTGCTGGTGGCTGACAAGGGCAATGCCACCCCATTTCTGTAGAGCGGCAGCTCAACTCAACCCGTGGGTGGCATTGCTTATTGATAACGCCAACGTCGTGCTGGTGGCTGACAAGGGCAATGCCACCCCATTTCAGTGAACCATAGCCCTAACCGGACGCCTGGGTCCGGCTGCCACGCTCACGCCACGAGCCGGGACAGCCAGTGGACGACGAGTCGACCGGGCTCGCCCAGATAGCGATCGGCGCCGTCGCGGTAGGTGGTCAGATAGTGGCGCATGAGGGCTTCCGGCATGCGATAGTGGAAGTTGACCAGGAGCCCCTGCACCCAGGCCATGTTGGCCCAGAGCAGATCCAGATCGCCCAGCTGCAGGGCCGCCTCGATGTTGTTGCCCAGGTCTTCATTGGCATTGGCCAGGATGGCGGTCGTCAACGCCTCATCCTGGACCTCCTGGTGAACATACGCTTCGATGAAGGCGCGCTGCTCCTGGAAGCGATCCAGCGCGGTGGACATGGCGAGGGGTTGCGGCGCGACGGTCGGCGAGAGGGGCAGATCGTCCAGCAGCGCCTTGATCCGTTCGGGCGCCTGGGCGAGATCCTCCCCCAGGAAGTGACCGGGGATGCGGGCCCGGGCGTCGGGCAACTGGTTGAAGACGGCCCCCCCAAAGGCGAGCGGCACGTCGATCGTTTGCAGCAGCTGCGCCACCGACAGGGTCGTGGCGGCGGTGATGAGCGTCTGGGCCGCCAGGATGACGAGCTGGGGGCGGATGGAGCGCACGGAGGCCTCCAGGCGTTCCAGCGGCACGTTAGCGCCGAGGTAGACGATGTCCCAACCGCGGCGGCGGAGCAGCAGGGCGAGCAAGAGTGGGCCAAACGTGTGTTGCTCTTCAGGCGGGCAGGCCAGCAGCAGGCGACCGTGGCGCACGGCCGTGTTCATGGCCGACAGCAGCGCCTCCAGCTGGCGGACCGCCTGGGCGGAGGCGAAGTGTTCCTGCTGCACGGTGACGCGCCCTTCATACCAGCCACGGCCGACCGCCTGGAGCCCTTTTTGCAGCACCTCGAAGCAGACGGTCTCCATGGGAAAGAGGGCGAACGCCTGGGCCAAGACGTGTTGGGCCCGATGTTCGTCGAAGGCGAGGCAGGCATCGACCCAGGCCGCGCACGACTCTTCGATGACCCCGCCTTGGAGCGGCGGCGCCAGGGCGGCAGCGGCGCCGGGTTCGCGGTAGTCGAGCAGGGGATCGCGCCCATCCGCTTCCATGGACTGCCAGAGCTCGATCGCGTTGCTGATACTCAGGCCCTCCTCCTGGCGGGCGATGAGCCATTTGAGCATGTCGATCTCGCGCTGCGAGTAGAGGCGATGGCCGCCGGCGGTGCGTTGGGGGTTGGGCAACCCATAGCGCCGCTCCCAGGCCCGCAGCGTGTCGGGCTTGAGGCCTGTCTCCTGCACGACGACCTTCATATTGAAAGTGGGCGCTTCCGATGCTTTGGCCATGGGGGAACCATCCTCCCTCAGTGTGACGCGGGCAGCGATGTGGATTGGCGACGCGTGACGCGGTGGCAGCGCCTCGGCGGCCGGCGCACCGGTGGCCGTGCCGGCAGCCATCCAGGACCATCGCTGAGATGGTAGCATAGCTGCCTAGTTTTTGTCCAACTTTCGGGCACTGCCGGGGAGATTCACCGGCAGTGCCCCGAGCCTTGACGCGTTAGAATATTTGTTCCATAATGTGAGCGGCCTGATACTCTCGACAGCAAACCCGACGGGTGACCACCTCCAAGCATGGAGAAAGGGGCAGAAGTGAGCACGGTAAGAGTGTTGGTTGGCACGCGCAAGGGCGCTTTCGTGCTGACGGCAGACGGCCGGCGCGAGCGCTGGGCGGTGAGTGGCCCCTACTTCGCGGGGTGGGAGATCTATCACGTCAAGGGCTCGCCGGCCGATCCCAACCGGCTATACGCCTCCCAGTCCAGCGGCTGGT
>JBFGLK010000012.1:0-15402 GCA_041576195.1 Promineifilaceae bacterium (SeqCode) | reverse complement strand
GATCTGGCCGCGGCGCCGATGGCGAAGCGCCCACCGCGCGCCAGCATCGGTATGCCCGGCCAGGCCTCTTCGTAGAGCCTATGGTTGCGAATGATCTGAAAGCGCATAAACGCCCGCCACCTGTCGGTGACTACGCCGTCGGCGATGTCCCCTTCGTCCAGGCCAAACGCAGTCAACTCCTCTCGGGGCAGGTATATCCGGCCGTTCGCGTAGTCCTCGGCCACGTCACGAAGGATGTTCGTCAGCTGGAGGGCGACGCCGAGCTTGATCGCGTACGGCATTGCCTGGCGTCCCGAGAAGCCCACGACGTGCATGCTCATCAAGCCTACCGTAGAGGCGACGCTGTAACAATAGGTGGTCAGCTCGGTGAAGGTGTCATACCGTGTCTGGTCCAGATCGCGGGCCACGCCATCCAGTAGCTGGTGGGCGAAGTGGCCCGGGATGTGGTAGCGGTGACGCGCGTCATTCCAGGCGAGCACGACGGGATCGTTGCTCTCCGCTTCGTTGCCCATGACCCGCTGGCGCCACACCTCGAGGTGTCCGCGCACGTCGCCGGTGCCGTGGTCAACGAGATCGTCGCTGACGCGGCAGAAGGCGTAGAGAGCCCGGACGGCCTCACGCTGACCGCTCGGTAGCAGTCCAGAGGCGAGATAGAAAGAGCGGCTGTGAACGCGCGTCACGGACGTGCAATAGGCGGAGGCTTGCTCGAGCTGGGCGGCAGCCGCCGGCGCGTCGGCGCGCCATCCGGAGTGTGCATGCTCCTCAGCGCGTTGGGCCAGCGAGAGCAGGTTGTGTTCCCAGGTTGAGCGGGCGAGCGTCATCCCAAACTCCTCGATCTCCAATGGGCGGCGGGCCGCCAATCAGGTTGTCCACGATTTTGGCTGAGGCCAGGACGCCGGGGATGCCGGCACCCGGGTGCGTGCCGGCCCCAACGAAGTAGAGGTTGTCGATATCTTCCGAGCGATTGTGGGGCCGGAACCAGGCCGACTGCGTCAGTGTGGGCTGGACCGAGAATGCCGACCCCAGGTAGCTGTTGAGCGTATTCCGGAAGTGCAATGGATCGATGCGGTGCTCGGCCACGATGTTGGCCTGCAGGTCGGGTAGGTAGTTGTCTTCCAGGAACTGCATGATGGCGTCGCGGTAGGGCTCCGCTTTTTCCGTCCAGTCTATGGCGGCGCCCAAATGCGGCACCGGCGAGAGCACATAGAAGGCCTCGTGGCCCGGGGGGGCGATGCTTTGATCGGTCAGCGTCGGCATGTGCAGGTAGAGCGAGTAGTCCTCCGGCAGGTCTCCATTGGCGAAGATGTCCCGCAGGAGCCCTTTGTAGCGCTCGCTCAAGATGATGTTGTGGTGTGCCAGGCCGGTGTCGGTATAGCGCCGGCGGGTGCCGAAGTAGATGACGAAGAGCGACATGCTGTACTTGAAATTGCGAATACGGCGATCGCTGTTTCGCCGCCTGTATTGCTCGGGGACCAGATGCAGATAGGTGTGGGCAACGTCGGCGTTAGAGACGACGATGTCGGCCGCGATCTCTGTGCCATCTGCAAGGCGTACCCCGGCAGCGCGCTCGTCGCGCACCAGGATCTCGTCGACCTCTGCGTTGAGGATGATCGACCCGCCCAGTTCCTCCAGCAGCCGGCCCATACCGGCCACGATCGATCCGGTGCCGCCGCGAGCGTAGTGGATGCCCCACTGTCGCTCGAGATAGTGGATCAACACGTAGAGCGATGCGGCGTCGAGCGGATTACCGCCAATGAGCAACGGATGAAAGGAGAAGCACCGGCGGAGGAAATCGTCCTTGATGTATCGGGAGACGTACCCGTAGACGCTGCGATATGACTGCAGGCGAACCAGATCGGGCACCACGCGCAGCATATCCTTGACGCTCAGAAACGGCTGATCGATTAGGGCCATTCCCGTGTCGAAGATCTCCTTAGTGTTCTTGATGAACTGCGTATAGCCTTCGCGATCTTCCGGGTTCCACCGCGCGATCTGCTCCAGGGTGAAGGCATGATCGTCGTTGTAGTCAAACGACTGCCCCTCATGATCGTAGATGCGGTAGAAGGGATCCAGGGGCATCAGTTCGAAGTAGTCGCCAACCGGCCGGCCGGCCGTGGCCCAGATTTCGTCAAACATGAACGGCGCGGTAATGACCGTCGGTCCGCCGTCGAACTTAAAGCCGTTGACATCGTAGACATAGGCGCGACCGCCAAGCTGATCCCGCTTCTCCACGATCGTGACCTCGTGACCCCGGGCTGCCAGGCGCACCGCCGCCGCGAGACCGCCGAAACCACTGCCGATGACGACGATTTTCTTCTCGTCCACTCTCCGCCTTCCTTCACGAATGACCGCGCAGGGCTTTGCGCCGCCTCGCGCACGATCCTAACTGCCTATCATGTCACTGGTCGGCATTATACCCGGACTATCCAAGATTTGTCAAGCAGTTGTCTAGCTTTTGAAAAGATTTAGAGACGGCGGGGAGCGATGGCGGCAGGGCCAGGGGCGGGTCAGGGCCAACGTTCGGCGCGGAGGGGCGCCTGGCGGCACCGCGCACGGCGCCGCCGGGTTGGGTTTGGCTTGGGGGCGTCGCGAGGCGGTCCGCGCCTACGACTGGCAATGGGGACAGAAGTGCGTGCTGCGGCCGCCCAGGACGACTCGTTCGATAGGGCGTCCGCACCGGAAGCAGGGGTATCCAGTGCGCCGGAACACTTGAACCGCGTTTTGCATATCGCCTTTTTGGCCGTCTGGCTTGACGTAGAGGTCGATGCTCGCCCCTTCACGCGCAATACCCAGCGCGAGCACGGCGCGAATGGCCCGGTGCAGGCGATGCAACTCCGCGCGGCCGAGCGTATGGGCCCGGCGCTCCGGATGCAGCCCCGCGGCGAAGAGCGCCTCGTCGGCATAGATGTTGCCGATGCCCGCAATCCGGCTCTGATCGAGAAGCAACGGCTTCAGCGCGCGCTTGCTCCCGGCCAGTCGTTCGCCCAGTAGCGCGGGCGTGAAGTCGTCCGCCAGGGGCTCTGGCCCAAGGCCGCCCAGGACTTCGGCGGCTTCGCGCACCAGATAGACCTTGCCGAACTTGCGCATGTCACGGAAACGCAGCTCCCGGCCGTCGTCCAGGGCGAACGCCGTGTGGACGTGGCGGTGGCGGGGCCGGTCGGCGTCCACTACCGCCAGGTGCCCGGACATCTTCAGATGGATGATCAGCGTCTCCGGTCCTGCCAGCGCGAACACCAGGTACTTGCCCCGGCGATCCAGGGCGGTCACCCGCTCGCCGGGTAGCCGCGCCGCCAGCTCCGCCGGCGACGGCCGGGCGATGTGGCGCGGCCAGTCGTTCCACACGCCGATGATCGCCCGCCCAATGATGTCCGGCCGCAATGCGCGGACCACCGTCTCCACTTCTGGCAGTTCAGGCACGAGCTGTGCGCCTCCTTCAATACAGATGTCTATTGCGCCGCCCACCTCCGCCATCTATGCTGAGGGTGGGCATGGCCACCTCGTCTCCCGGATGCTTCGTCAACCGCGAGGCGGGGTGGCCAGCCGGCCCCGGGTCAGCCTGCCGGCCTCATGGCGGCGCTTCAGGGCTGGCGGGCGTCCACGGAGCGCACCATGTATCCAGAAGATCGGGTTCTCGTCGTCTACGTGCCCAGCCCACGGGACTTCGCCATCATCCGCACTGAGGGCTGGTACCGTATTCCCGTCGCGCGGGCGCCGAAGGGTCTGCTTGCGGAGGCGTATGCCTTCTACTTCGGCAGCCAGTTCGGCGCGCGGCGCTGGGCCATACACGCCTGGGCTCCGCGCCTGGGCCACGAGCTAACGCGGCGGGTCGATCTGCTGCCGGCCGAGGCCGATCATGCCCGGGCTGAGGGCCTCTACTATCGCATTCAGCTCGGCGAGATTCAGTGGCTGGCGCGTCCGATCGTCAGCCTGCGCTGGCGCCGCCTGGCCTTCGTCCACACCACCTGGGATCGCTTCGAGTCGGCCACGGAGATCGGCGATCTGGTGCGACGCGGTCCCACGTTGGTGGATCGGGAGTTCGCCGCCCTGCGCTAGGGCCAATCCCCACGCCGGCGGTGCGCTTCCTCATGGGCCGTCGCTGGCCGTCGGGTCTTGAGGATAGGCCAGGAATAGGTTTTCCAGAAGCAGGCGGGAATTCGCGTTGGCCCACAGCTGGTCTGCTGCGCGCTGGGTCCGGCTGAGTGCGTCCAGGATCGCCCGTTGGCCCCACGCGCCGGCCAGCTGCTCCATCTGGCTCAGCTGGTCAAGGTTCACGATGCCACCGGTCTGGCGCCAGCTGACCATGGCCAGGTCCCGCCACCAGGCCGACCAGCCGCGGATCAGGTCGGGGAGCGCCTCGGGCGTGCGGGCGAGCCGTTCGGCGGACGCAAAGCGCTCAAGAAGATCGGCGCCAAGCACAAGCTGGAGTTGCTTCAGGGTTTCGGCGCGATCCTGCAGCAGGGCATCATCCTGCAGCGCGGCAATAGCCCAGCCAATCCGGCCCTCCGCCAAATGGGCCAGGAGCTGGGCATGGCGGGCGTCAGCCCCCCAGCGTTCGATGAGCGTCGCGGCGATCGACTCTGCCGGCACCGGGCGCAGTGCCAGATGCCGGCAGCGGGAGACCAGCGTCGGCAGCAGGGACGCGGCATCCGGCGCCGTGAGCATGAGCAATACGCCCTCCGGCGGCTCTTCTAGGGTCTTCAAAAAGGCGTTGGCCGCGCTGATGCTGGCGGCGTCAATGCGGCGCAGTATCGCCACCCGCCGGCGCGCCTCGTAGGGCGCCAGGTTGAGATCGGCGGCGAGCTCGCGCACCTGATCGATCCGAATCGTGGCCAGACCGCGGGCGCTGACCTCAGGTGCCAGCAGGCGCACATCCGGGTGCCGATCGGCGGCGATCAAGCCGCACGGCCGACATTGGCCGCAGGGACGGCGCGCCGCCTCAGGCGCGACGCAATTGACAGCCTGCGCCAGCGTGCGCGCCAGGGACGTCTTGCCTACCCGCTCGGGTCCCGTGATCAGGTGGGCATGGCCAAGTCGGTCGTGTTGTATGGCCGAGCGCAGCTGCTCGACAGCCCAGTCATGGCCGACGATGCGGGTCCACAGGTTCATGCCGCCCATTCTACCAGCGCCTGCCCGCCGGCGAAAGCGTGGGCCGGCGCCCTGTTCCCGGCCAGCCTGGTGGCCTATAATAGCGCCATGGAAGCACTGCTCATCAGCGGAGAAGGGCTGGCCATCGACGACGTGGTCGCCGTGGCCGCCGGCCGCCCCGTGGCGCTCGATCCCGCCGCCGTGCCTCGGCTCGAACGCTCCCGCCAGGCCGTCGAAACCCTCGTGCGCCGCGGGGACGTCGTTTACGGTATCACGACGGGCTTTGGCCGCTTCAAGGACAAACTCATCCCGCCCGAACAGGTGCGTCAGCTGCAGGTGAACCTGGTGCGCAGTCACGCTGTGGGCGTCGGTCCCCTGTTGGAGTCGGCGGTCGTTCGCGCGATGCTCCTGGTGCGCGCCAACACGCTCGCCCGCGGCTACTCTGGCGTGCGGCCCTCCCTGGTACAGCTGTTGCTGGAGATGCTCAACCGCGGTGTTCACCCGCGTATCCCGGCACAGGGGTCGCTAGGCGCCAGTGGCGACCTGGCTCCACTGGCCCATCTGGCGCTGGTCCTGATCGGGGAGGGAGAGGCCGAAGTCGATGGCCGCGCCTACCCTGGCCGTGACGCGCTGGCAGCGGCCGGACTTGACCCGGTGCAGCTGGAGGCCAAGGAAGGACTCGCCATCCTGAACGGTACGTCCTTCATGGTCGGTCTCGGCGCGCTGCTGGTGCGTCGGGGCATCAACCTCGCTCTGACCGCGGACACGGTGGCCTGCCTCACGCTAGAGGCTTTGCACGGGACGGATCGCGCCTTCGACAGCCGGGTGCACGCCGTGCGGCCCCACCCGCGGCAGATCGACTGCGCGTCCTTCTTGCGGCGCCTGCTGTCCGGTAGTGACTTCCTGCGCCGGAATGACCCGCGGCACGTCCAGGACGCCTACAGCCTGCGCTGCGTCCCACAGGTCCATGGCGCCATACGAGACGCCATCGCCTATGCGCGCTGGGTCATTGACATCGAGCTGAACGCGGTCAATGACAACCCAATCATCTTCGTCGACGAGGTGAGCGAGGAGATCGACGTCGTCAGTGCCGGCAACTTCCACGGCGAACCGGTGGCTATCGCCATGGACTATATGACGTTGGCCTTGACTGAGCTGGGCAACATCAGCGAGCGCCGCTCCGCGCGCCTCGTGGACGCCGACAGCAACGGCCACGTCCTGCCCATGTTCCTCACCCGCCACGCCGGCCTGGGTAGTGGCTACATGATGGCCCACTACACGGCCGCCGCCCTGGCCAGCGAAAACAAGGTGCTCGCCCATCCGGCCTGCGCCGATTCCATTCCCACTAGCGCGAACGTCGAAGATCATGTCAGCATGGGTGCCACGGCGGCTCGCCAGGCGGAGCAAGTCATGTCCCATGTTGAGACGATTGTGGCGATTGAGCTACTGCTTGCCGCCCAAGGGGTTGACCTGCGCCGTGACAGGCTCGGACCGTCGCCGGCACTCGGCCAGGGCACGCGTGCCGCGTACTTGGCCGTTCGGGCGGCCGTGCCATTCCTGGACACGGATCGTGCCCTGGCCCCTGACATTGAGGCCGTGCGTCAACTGGTGCGCGCCGGGGCGATCAAAGAGCGGGTTGAGGCCGCCGTCGAGGGCCCTGCCGGCGGCGACTGACTGGGCCGCCACGAATAGAATCGATCGTCGTAAACGGGGTATCCACTATGAACGAAGTCGTCATCATCGAGGCGGTGCGCACGCCCATTGGCCGGCTCGCCGGCGCGTTGGCCGACGTCAGGCCGGATGATCTGGCGGCGCTGGTGATCCGCGCGGTCGTCGACCGTGCCGGCATCGATCCAGCCCTGGTAGAGGAGGTCTACTTCGGCTGCGCCAATCAGGCCGGCGAAGACAACCGGAACGTAGCCCGCATGGCCACCCTCTTGGCCGGGCTGCCCGTCGACGTGGCCGCCGTGACAGTCAATCGCCTCTGCGCCAGCGGCCTTTGCGCGGTCAACCAGGCCGCCCGAGCCATCGCTACGGGCGAGGGCGACGTGTACATCGCCGGCGGCGTGGAGAGCATGACGCGCGCCCCCTACTCCTTCCCAAAGAACGCTCGGCCCTTCGGCCCTCCGGGAAACGTCACCGGCTGGGACACTACGCTCGGCTGGCGCTATCCGAATCCGGCGCTTGAGCGGTTATTCCCGCTGGAGGCGATGGGCGAAACGGCGGAGAACATCTTTGCACAGAGCTGCGCCGGCCAAATCGCCGGAGGCGAGATTACGAGAGAGGAACAGGACGCCTTCGCGCTGGAGAGCCAGCGACGGGCGTGTGAGGCCATCAACACGAGCCGATTTGTGCGGGAGATCGTGCCAGTTTCCATTCCCCAACGCCGTGGCGAGCCCGTGGTGGTCAATACGGACGAGCATCCGCGGCTGCGACGGGATGGGGACGGTTATGTCCTGGACACCAGCCTGGAGCAGCTGGCGCGGCTGCGGCCGGCCTTTCGCCAGGGTGGCACCGTGACCGCCGGCAATGCCAGCGGCCTCAACGACGGCGCCAGCGCCCTGCTGCTGATGTCTAGGACCCGTGCTGAAGCGCTCGGCGTTCGGCCGATGGCCCGCTGGCTGGGCTCAGCGGCAGCGGGCGTCGATCCGCGTGTCATGGGCCTGGGACCGGTCGAGGCTACCCGCAAGGCCTTGCGCCGTGCCGGCATAGACCTGGCGCACATTGACCTGGCGGAGCTTAACGAAGCCTTCGCCGTACAAGCACTGGCCGTCATGCGCGAGCTCGGCCTGCCACACGAGATAACGAACGTCAACGGCGGCGCCATTGCCCTTGGGCATCCGCTGGGTTGCTCCGGTGCCCGCATACTGACCACACTTCTTCACGAAATGCACCGCCGCGCGGCCCTCGGCGAACCCGTGCGCCACGGCCTGGCGACGCTGTGTGTCGGGGTCGGACAGGGTGAGGCCACCATCGTGGAGCGGATCGCGTGAGTGGCGCCGCGCCATTGGTGCTGGTCACTGGCGCGTCCGGGTTCATCGGCAGCCGTCTCGTCGCCGCGCTCAACAACCAGGGCGTTCGACCACGGGTATTGCTGCGCGACACATCGCCGCGAGCCGCGCTCGACGGTCTGGACGTCGAGGCGGTGCTAGGGGACGTCGGGGTGGACGATCCGGCGCTCAGCCGCGCTTGCGACGGTGTGGAGACCGTGTATCACGTGGCAGCGGTCTCCGATTATTGGCGGCAACCGGTCGACCGTTTGTATGCAGTCAACGTTGACGGAACACGCCGGATGCTTGATGCCGCGCTGGCCGGCGGCGTCCGTCGCTTCGTCTTCACGAGTTCCCTGGCGTCCCTGGGTCTGCCGCGACACGGGGAGTTGCTCACCGAAGCACACGAGTTCAATCTGCCGGCAGCGAGCTTCCCGTATGGCCACAGCAAACACATGGCAGAGTCGTTGGTGCGCGAGGCTGCGGACGCCGGCCTGGAGGCGGTCATCGTGAACCCGGCGGTTGTGCTTGGGCCGGGCGACATCAACCAGATCTCCGGCTCGATCGTCGTCGAGGCAGCCCGTGGATTGGCCCGCTTCCGGCCTCCCGGTGGCGCCAACTACATTCATGTCGCGGACGTCGTGGCTGGGCACCTGGCGGCAGCCGAGCGTGGGCGGCCCGGGCAGCGCTACATCCTCGGCAACGCCAATGTCGCCCACGCCGAGGCCCTGGACACAGTTTGCCAGGTCCTGGGTCGCGATCCACCCACGCTCCCGCTACCGGCCTGGTTGCTGCCACCGCTCGCCACGGCCGTATCTGCCGCGCGCCGCGTGTTTGGCAACCGGGTGCCGCTTGACGCGAATCAAGTCCGTTTGCTTGGGGTTCCTATCTATGCTGACGTCTCTCGCGCTCGCCAGGAGTTGGGCCTGCCGCAAACCCCGTTCCTGGACGCGGTGCGCGACACCGTGGCGTGGTATCGACAAACTGGCGTCATCTAGGTTGGGAGGTCCGCCGCCGCGCGCCCTTGCCGATTCGGCCAAGATAAGTAAAGTAGCGGCGGACTGCGTGGCTCGAATCGGAAGGAGGACCTAATGAGTGCAACTGCCGTGTCCGTTCGCCCAAGTGGCCAGTCGATGGCCAGCGGCAAGTGGATCTACAATCAGCGTTGGGACCTGATCTTCATCAGCCTCAGCGTCATACTTGTCCCCGTACCCTACCTCATCTGGCTCGCCATGCGCGATGTGTTTCAGGTCCAGTCAGAGACCGGTCGCCAGGCAGTCAACTTGCTCATCGCCGCCATGATCGGTGGTCCGCACATGTACGCCACCTTCACGCGAACCGCTCTCGACGTCAACTTCCGCGAGCACTACCGCGGTTTTCTGCGATCCTCAGTCATCATCCCCATGATCGTCATCACGCTGGCGTTGACCAATCTGACGCTCCTGCTGACGGTCTTCTTCTTTTGGGCGTCTATTCACGTATTACACCAAATCGTCTTCGTCGTGGAGGCATATAATCAGAAGGCGGGCGTCGCACCCTCGAAGACCTCCCTATCCCCACTGTCTCGCGCGATCGACTACGCGGTCGTGTTGACCAGCTTATATCCGTTCGCCGCCTATCGAATCGCCATCACGCAGGACTTCTCGATCGGTCCGAGCAAACTCAATGACATCATCCCCGACTTCTTCGAGCAGCCTTGGGTCGTGTGGGCCGCCGGCCTCGCATTTGGCCTGAGCGCCGTGGCCTTCGTGGTCAAGACAGTGATGGAGCTGCGGGCGGGCACTGCCCACGTCCCCAAGATCGTCTTCATCGTCCTCACGGCGACGGCTTCGTTCATCGTGCCAACGCTAGGCAACCTGGATACGGCATTCCAGGGCATGAATGTGTGGCACTCGTTCCAGTATCTGGCGCTGACCTGGTACATCAATCGTCTTCGGGCAGATCGCGGCGATCTCAAGCGCACGCCTTTCGTGGAGCGCATCAGCGAGGACGGCAAGGCCAAGGTCTTTTACGGCTTCAACCTGGCACTGACCGGAGGCGCGGTCGTCATTATCGGGATCGTGTTCCTCATCCTGCACTTCATTGTCGGTGGCGACAAGTGGGGTGCCGGCAATGCCGCCTACGCGCTTGAGACGTCCTACTACATCGGTGTACTCTCCTTCTTGTGGATCCACTACTATCACGATCACTTCCTGTTCACGAAGGCCAACGCCGTCCTGCCCTAAGAGCGGGGGTGCGCCCGTCATCATGTCGCGGCCGGCGCGCCGTCAGTTTCCCAGTCGGCCGTTGAGCGCGTCGATGACGCGATCTGGATGGTTTGATATCAGTCCGTCGACGCCGATATCGATGAGGCGAACGATCTCCCGTGGATCGTCGACGGTCCAAACATGGACGGCCTGGCCGTGGCTGTGCGCCGCGCGTACGAATCCAGAGGTCACCAGGGGCAGGCCGAACCGGGTGGGGGGAACCTGCAACGCTCTGGCCGGGCCAGGGCGATAGAGCCGGCCCAGGCGCAGCGCGTTGAGTACGGCGAGACGACCGACCGTGGCACTTGACGCGGCGGTGACGACCTCGGGGCAGAGGGTCCGGAAGAGCCGCAGCGTGCCGGCATCAAACGATCCCACGCACAAGCGCGCCTCCACGTGGTAGTCCCGTATCATCGCCACCAATCGGCGCACCGTGCTCGCCTGATGTCGCTTAATATCGATATTCAGCCAGACATCGGGGAAGGCTGCCAGAACGTCCTCCAGAGACGGAAGGCGCAGGCCTTGCCCGCGAAATGGATAGGTCTCCCCACCGTCGTCTGTCCAACTATGTCCCACCTCCAATTGCTCGAGGGACGACCAGCGCATTCCTGCGATGGCGCCCTGACCGTCGGTCATCCGGTTCACCGTCGGATCATGGGATACGACCAGCACGCCGTCCGCCGATTCGTGGACGTCCAGTTCCAGCGCGTCCACGCCCAGCTCGAGCGCCTGGGCAAAGGCGAGCATCGTGTTCTCGGGATAGCGCCCGCTCCAACCACGGTGCGCCATGACGAGCACGCCGCCCTGGTGGGCGAACGGCTCTGCCGGCATCCTGCCACGCATATGGGTCTCTCCTGCACCCCATTATCAATTGACAACCGCAGCCTGACAATGAACAATTGGTCGTCATGCTCCCCGCCCGTGCCATCCTCCATCGGCTGACTCTGCGTGCGCGCTATGTGCTCTGGCAACGCCGGCGACTCCGCCACCCTGCGCTGGTGCGCGTGGCCGACCTGGATCTCGTCGTGCTGCCGGGAGTTCTCCATCCGGTGATCTTCATGAGCGGTGCCCTAATGGCCAACGCGCTGTCTCCGACGCTCATCCCGCCCGGCTCGCGCGTGCTCGAGCTCGGCACGGGCAGCGGAGTCGTGGCCCTCAGCGCGGCGTTGTTGGGCGCCGACGTGGTCGGCGTCGACCTGAACCCGGACGCGGTGCGCTGCACCCGGATCAACGGTCTGCTGAACCGGCTCGAGGCCCAGATCGACGTGCGCCACGGCGATCTATTCGCGCCAGTCGTTGGCGAGCAATTCGACCGGATCCTGTTCAATCCGCCGTATTTGCGTGGCGCCCCCTCGCCCGGCCTCGGGATGGCCCTGCGCGCTGGCGACGTGGTCAACCGCTTCGCCGCCGACCTTCCCGACTACCTGCGGCCGACCGGCTACGCCCTGCTACTCTGGTCGAGTCGGGGCGATGCCGGCATCTTCAATCGGGCGTTCGCCCCTGAGCGGTATCGATCCATCCCAGTGGCCACCCACGATACGCCGTCGGAGCGGTTCACGCTCTATCGGCTGGAGCCGGCCCGCTGATGCTCCTGATCATCGGCCTGGACGGGGCCACCCTCGACCTGATCGCGCCCTGGATGGACGAAGGCCGCCTGCCGGCAATGGCATCGCTGCGCGCGGAGGGCGCGTGCGGCGAGCTGCAGTCCACCCTGCCGCCGGTCACGGCGCCGGCGTGGGCGAGCTTCATGACCGGAAAGAACCCGACCCATCACGGCGTCTTCGACTTCTTCGATCCGGCGTCGCCAGATCTGGACGTGCCCAGATTGGTCTCCGCCGCCGACATTCAGGGGGCCACCCTGTGGGATTACCTGACAGCTCACGGGGTGCGGTTGGGGGTGCTCAACGTACCGCTTACTTACCCCGCGCGGCCTGTCCACGGATTCCTCGTGCCCGGTCTGCTTAGCCCGGTAGAAGGAGGCCACGCCCAGCCGCCCAACCTGCTGGAGCCATACCGGGACCACCTGGGGGCCTACCGCTTGACGCCGGGCCGTCTCTTTCGGCCGGGCGACGAAGTAGCTTTCGCCGGGGAGTTGGGCGATCTGACTGAGCGCCAACTGGCGTATGCCTGCGCGCTCGCCACGGATCGGCAGCCGGACCTCTTCATGGTCCACTTCCTGGCCACGGACATCGCCCAGCACAAACTGTGGCACACGATAGATTCGGATCACCCGCGGCACTCGCCAACGCCGGCGACGCGCCATTTGCTGGCCGAGCTCTTTTCGCGGGTGGATGCCGGCATCGAGCGTCTGCACGCTGCCTATCCGGCCGATACCGTGGTCGTCATGAGCGATCACGGCTTCGGCCCACAGCACAACGTCGTCAACATCAACATCGCCCTCGAGCAAGCCGGGCTGCTTCGCTGGCGGCCCGGGGCTGGCCGGGCGCTGTGGCGAGCCGCGTCTCGCCGCCGCCTGACGCATGCAGCAGCCAGTCGCCTACGCCGCCGCCAGCGGCTTCTTCATTTCGCCGACGTTGACTGGGAGCAGACACGGGCGTTTTCACTTGGCCACATGGGCCAGGTCACGGTCAATCTTCGTGGGCGTCAGCGTTGGGGCGCCGTGCCCGCAGCCGACTACAGGAGTACGCTCGCGGCGGTCGAGTCAGCCCTGGCCCGCCTGTGCGATCCGGCAACCGGCGCGCGGTTGGCCGTCGAGACCGTCCGAGCCAACACGAAGGCGGTCCCCGTGGCCGGGCCCGATCTCCACGTGATTATCGACGGCTATCGCTCGGTCGCCTATCCGGCGTTTGCCGCCGACGGCCGGTCGGTCGCTCGTCATCCCCTCTCCGATAGCGGGTCACATCGAACCAACGGGATCTTGCTTGCTCGAGGGCCGGCCATCCGCCCTGGCTCGATTGTCGGGGCGCGCCTGATTGATCTGGCCCCGACGTTGCTCCATCTGCTCGGCGCGGCGATTCCAGACGATCTGGACGGTCACGTTCTCACCCAGTTGTTTCGATCCGACTTCCTGCTGGCGAATCCCCCAAAGCGGCGTGCCGCGATGGCGCCGGAGCGCGGCTTGTCGGACGGCGAGGCGGCGACAGATCCTCGCCTCCGCGACCGTCTACGCGCTTTGGGCTACCTCGATTCGTGATACACCAATTCGTGGACCATGATCGGGAAAGACGCTGGCTCTGCCCAACCTGCCGGCAGCTGCTTGACGCCGCCTGGACCTGCCCGAAGGGCCATCACTATGAAGAAGTAGACGGCGTGCGGGTGCTGCTGACGCCCTCGTTCCGAGCGCGTCTTCAGGACTTCCTCGATGCGTTCCACGCCTACCGGGAGGTGATCGGACGGCGCCTCCTCGACCCGGACTCCTATCCCCAACTTCCCTATGGCCCTGGAGCGGGGAGGCACATAGAGTGGCGCCTGCGCCAGCACGACCTGTCGCTTGTCCGCCGCCTTCTCGCGGGCCGCCGGCGCCGCGTGCTTGAGGTGGGCGCCTGGAACGGCTGGCTGTCCCACTGGCTGACACGGGATGGTCACGAGGTGACGGCCGTGGACTACTTCGTGGACCCTTATGACGGCTTGCAGGCGATGCGGCACTATCCCGTCCAGTGGCGACTGGTGCAGGCGGATCTCGAAGATCTGGAGCCCCTGGGCGGGCCTTACGACGCCGTCGTCGTCAACCGCTGTTTGGCGTTCTTCTGTTCACCACCGGCTACGCTCCAGGCGGCGCTGGATCTACTGGCGCCCGGCGGCTGCCTGATCGTCACTGGTGTTCTGGTCCATCGGCGATCAGACCTGAAGGCGCGGCAGGTAGCGGCCGAGCGCGCGGCCATGCAGGGGCATGGCGTCGGCACGCTCAAAGAGATGAAGGGCTTTCTGGACCAGGCGGACCTGACAACGCTGCGCCAGACGGGGGTCCTGTTCCGGTGGATGCCAGGTCTATTGCTCGCCAACCTGAGGGCGAGCATTGACCGCCGACGACCCCGCCATGTCTACGGTTATGCCGAGCGCTGACCACTATCGCGCTCCCGTGCGCCTCGCTGCGGCGCTGTCGGTCGGATATCTCGGCATACAGCTGCTCATTCGCGTGGTGACTGGATTCGAGGGGCTTTATGGGCAGGACTCATATGCCTACTTCGACTATGCCACAGGCCCTCTGCTAGCCGCCCTGTCCACGGGGAGGCCGTTTCCTGGCTTTCACTGGCCTCCGGGTTATCCCCTTCTCGTCGCCGCCGCGACCATGGTGATCGGGCCGTCGCCGTGGTCGGGCCAGCTCGTCAGCATGGTCGCCGGTGCGGTGGTGGTGGCCGCCACGGTTCTTCTCGCCCATGAGCTGTATGGGCGGCGAGCGGCGCGCTTGCCGCTAGTGGCCGGGTTGATTGTGATGATGGTGCCGCAGCTCTGGCAGTCCAGTCAGGCAGTTATGTCCGACACGGCGGGCCTGGCGTGGGCCACGTTGGGCATGTGGCTGGTGGCCGGCTTTGGCCGGCGGCCGGGTCGCGGCATCCGGCTCTGGCTGGCTGCCGCCGCGCTGGCCGCCGCCGTACTGACCCGTTGGGTATACGCGTTGGTAGCGCTGCCCGCACTGCTCTACGCCATCATCGTCTTGGCCCGTGGGCCCTGGCGTCGGTCGCTCATTCTGGCCATCGGGTCGGCCGCGACAGGGTTGCTTGTGCTCTCACCCGTGCTACCCGCCGTGTTGTCCGCGCTGGCCGGCGAGGCTCGAGCAGAGCAATTCGCCGTCGATCTCGTCGTCTACCGCTGGGCGCCGGCCAACGCCCTGGAGCGTCACTTCGTGACTGCAGACGGGTTCCAGAGCTACCGCCACGCCAACGGGGTGTACTACCTGCTGGCGCCGGCGCACCGCTATTACCTCACCGCGTGGCTGGCCCCACTGATTCTACCTGGCGTCGTCTGGCTGACGCGCCGTCGACTCGCGGCCGCCGGCCTGATACTGGGCGGCTGGGCTGCCTTGAGCGTGGCGCTGCTGGCCGGCGGCGCGTGGCAGAACTTCCGTTTCAGCCTCGCCCACCTGCCGCCCCTGGCCATCGGCGTGGCAGCGGGCTGGCACG
>JBFGLK010000011.1:0-15612 GCA_041576195.1 Promineifilaceae bacterium (SeqCode) | reverse complement strand
CATACGTGCCCGGCCGTCCAGTGTGGCGCCGGCCGGACTGGGACGATCCCGTGATGCTGGATGTGGCCCGCCACCTTGAATCGGCCGATCGCCCCGTGCTCGAGCAGTACCAGAGGCTGCGCCGTCATCTGGCGACGCTGCCCCGCGATGCCTCGGTCTATGGCCTGATTCACCAGGATGCACATGCCGGCAACTTTCTTGTGGACGATGACGGGACCATCACGCTGTTCGACTTCGACGACTGCGCGTACAGCTGGTTCGCCAACGACATCGCCATCGTCCTGTTCTACGCCGCTTTGTGGGAGGACGATCCCGCCGCCTTTACCGCTGGGTTCATGCGCGCCTTTCTGGCCGGATACCAGTCCCACCACCGACTTGACCCTGAGTGGCTGGAGCAGTTTCCGGCCTTCCTCAAGCTACGTGAAATCGATCTGTACGCCGCCATCCATCGCAGTTTTGACGTGGACAACCTCACGGATCCCTGGGTCGCAGGCTTTATGCGCGGCCGGCGTGAGCGAATAGTGACCGGCCGGCCAACGGTGCCCTTCCCGTTTGCCTCCCTGGCCGACGCGCTGGCACCCTGACCACAGGTGAGCCCAGTCCGTCAATCGTCGACCAGACGGCAGGCATCCCTTGCCCCGCTGTGACCGCCGACTACAATAGCGGCATGAACGCGGTACCGGTCCCCCCTTTCACGTCCGTGGAGGTGCGCTGGTTTGGGCAGGGCGAGGTGCCCGCCCTCCTGGCCGCCTGGTTCGGGCGCGGGCCGGGCGACGTCGAAGCGCAGCCCCCTCGCGTCGACCACTACCTGCGGCGCGCCGACGAGGGACTGGGGGTCAAGTGGCGCGATGGGCTTGTCGAGGTAAAGCAGCGCCAGGGGAGTTACGGCGTTCTGGAACTGGACGAGCGCGCGGTCGGCCATGTGGAGCGCTGGCGCAAATGGAGCTTCCCTCTGCAGGTGTCGGCCGCCGCGCCGACGGCCTGGCTGGCCGTCCGCAAGGAACGCCTGCTGCGGCGCTACATCATCGCAGAGCGCCAGCATCGCGTCTCACTGCCGCCGGCCGAGCCGGCGGCGACGGGATGCGACTGGGAGTTGACGCGCCTGCAAATCGGTGACCAGGAAGACGTCTGGTGGACGATCGCCTTCGAGGCCTTCGGCGAGCCGACCGGTCTGCGCCGCCAGCTCCTCCAGGTGGCCGGCCTGATTCTGGCCCGGGATCGGGCGCCGCACCTGCCGGCAGAGGCCTCCGCCGCCTACCCCGCCTGGCTGCTGACCCAGACGGCCGCCCAGTCGGCCGGTTGACCGACGACCCCCATGAGTACATCAACCCGCCCAGCGAACGTCCGCGTCGACCGCGTCGCCCGCGAAATGGTCATCACCTGGCAGGACGGCACCGACTGCCGCTATCCGTTCGATGGCCTGCGCGCCATCTGCCCGTGTGTCGAGTGCCGCGGCGGCCACGCCCACATGGGCGGCCCTCCCGACAAAGAGATCCTCTTCAGCACGCCGGCCACCGACCTCTCGGTGGAGAATGTCCAGGCCGTGGGGAGCTATGCCATCCAGTTCCAGTGGAGCGACGGGCACTGGACCGGCATCTACACCTGGGACTACCTGCGCCAGGCCTGTCGCTAGCCTGGCCGCCCGCCGCCCCCGCACGCTCTCGACCCGATGAGGCGCTTTCGTCTGCTCCGATTTGCCTTCGACCGGCTCTACAACGAGCTGGCGTGGAGCTACGACGCCGTGAGTTGGCTCGCCTCGCTTGGCGAGTGGCGGGCTTGGCAACGGGCGGCGCTCCCCTTTCTGGAGCTACCAGTAGGCGCGTCCACGCGCGGGCACGCGCGCGTGCTGGAGATCGCCCATGGCCCGGGCCACATGCTGGCCGCGCTGGCGCGGGCCGGCCACAGACCCGTCGGCCTCGATCTCTCCCGCGCGATGGGACGCCTGGCGGGCGTCCGCCTCGCCCGAGCCGGCGTTGCGGCGCCGCTCGTCCGCGCACGGGCCGAGCGCCTGCCTTTCGCCCCCGGTGCCTTCGACGCGGTCCTGGCTACCTTCCCCACCGAGTTCATCCTTGATCCGGCAACGCTGGCCGGCATCCACCGGGTCCTGCGCCCGCGGGGAGTGCTCGTGCTGGTGCCGCTGGCCCGCTTTCACCGTGACGATCCCGCCAGCCGGGCGCTGGAGTGGCTCTACGGGGTCACCGGCCAGCGCGGCCCCGCTGATCCGCAGCCCGTCTTCGCGCGGCCGCTGGCCGCCGCCGGCTTTGCCACGACGGTCCATCAGGTGCCGTTGAAACGCGCGGTGGTGACGGTGGTGCAGGCACGGCAGTTACCCTAGAATACGCGCCATGACCACCGTGACGCCGATGCCCGCCAGTCCGCCAGCGACGCCCGGCGCCTGATGGAGACGCTGCGCCTGGCTTTGGATGCCGCCGGAGAGCGCGTCGATCGGGCGCTGGCCGACGCCTGGCCCGATCTCTCCCGCGCGCAGTGGCAACGTCTGATCCGGGAGGGCCGCGTCCTGATCGGCGGCGCCCCGGTGAAGGCCAGCTACCGCGTGTCGCCTGGAGACGTGGCCCTGGCCGAGATCCCGGATCCGGTGGCGACGGTCCTGGTGCCGGAGCCGATCCCCCTCGACATCCGCTACGAGGATGCGGACCTCCTCGTGGTCAACAAGCCTGCCGGCATGGTCGTCCATCCAGGCACCGGCCACGAGACGGGCACGCTCGTGCACGCCGTCCTGGCTCACTGCCCGGACCTGCCCGGCATCGGCGGCGAGATCCGGCCCGGCGTCGTGCACCGCCTGGACAAGGACACTTCCGGCCTGGTCATCATGGCCAAGCACGAGCGCGCCCTCCGCCACCTGCAAGGCCAGTTCCGGGCCCGCGCGGTGACCAAGGCGTATCTGGCCCTGGTCGACGGCCAGATCCACCCGCCGCGGGCGCGCATCGACGCCCCGATCGGGCGCGATCCAGCCAATCGCAAGCGCATGAGCGTGGTGACGGCCGAGGGGGCGCGGAAGCGGGACGCGATCACGGAGGTCGAGGCCGTCGAGTTTTTCCGGCAGCACACGCTCGTCCGCTGTCGGCCCATAACCGGGCGTACGCACCAGATCCGCGTGCACCTGGCCTACATGGGCTTCCCCATCGTCGGCGATCGGGTTTACGGGTTGCGGCGGCCGCGCCTGCGCCTCGCGCGCCATTTTCTGCATGCGGAGGCGATCGCCTTCCGGCGACCGGCGGATGATGTGATCTTGAGCCTCAGCGCGGAGCTCCCCCTGGAGCTGGACGCCGTACTCACCCGCCTCCGGCAAAACGAAGGGCCTGACTGATGGTCGGCCGCCGGCTATGGTGCCGGCAGAGGCCGGGGACCGTGGCGATCAGGCCCTGCCCAGGGCGCCGCCTTCGGCCTCCTCGCTGGGTAGGGCGATGAAGAAGGTCGTACCCTGGCCGGGCTCGCTCTCGCACCAGACGCGACCGCCATGGCGTTCGATGGCTGAGCGCACGATCGCCAGGCCAATGCCCGAGCCCTTGACCCCGTTGTGGCCGTTCACCCGGTAAAACTTCTCGAAAATGCGCTCCAGGTCGTCGCGGGGGATGCCCGGGCCATGATCGCGTACCGTAAGGATCACCGCGTCGCCGTCAGCCGACCGCTGCGCGCTCAGAATGAGGTCGCCGCTGTTCGGCGCGTACTTCAGGGCGTTGCTTACCAGGTTGTCGAGCGCCTTGTGCAGGTATTTGGCGTCGCCCAGGATGATGGGCAGATCGTCGGCCAGCTCGAGCCTGATGTTGAGACCGGCCTGCTTCGCCGGGAGGGTCATGCCGACGGCGAGATCCTGGAGCAGCCCGCGGATGCTGATCGGCTCCCGCACGATCCCGATGCCTGACTCAAGGTGGCTCAGGTCGAGTAGATCGGCGACGAGCCCCAGGAGTTGATGGACGCTCGTTTTGATGCCTTCCACGTACTCCTTTTGCTCAGCGTTGAGCTCGCCGGCCTCTGCGAGCATGTAGGCGAAGCCGTCGACGTGGGCCAGGGGCGTGCGCAGATCGTGCGTGATGGTGTCGACGAACTCCGTCTTCAGGCGATCGACCTCCTTGAGCGCCGTGATGTCGTGGAGTACGACGACGCGACCCATGATCTGGCCTTCGCGGCTGATGATGGTAGATGGGTTGGCGTACCACGTGCGCTCGCCGATGGGGATCTGCTTGCCGCGCGCGCGGTCCATGGGCCCGGTGACGGCTTCCAGGAGAGCGGCATCGGCCAGCACCTGGGTGACCGGCTGGTTATGCACCCGGGTCGCCGCGATGCCGAAGGCGCGCTCCATGGCCGGGTTGACGAAGAGCACGCGATCGGATTGATCGGTGACGATGACGGCGTCGGTGGTGCTGGCGAGTACGGCGGCCAGGCGACGACGCCCGCCCTCCGCATTCGCATAGAGATGGCCATTGACCACCAGCATGGCCGCCTGGCTGGCCAGCGTGCGCAGCAGGCCCCACTCCGTGCCATCAGGCTCGTGCGACTGTCGATAGCCAAGCCATAGTGTGCCGAAGAACTGTGCGCTGTGCCGCAAGGGGAGGGCGACGACGGCCCGCACCGGCAGCTGCGCCTCCGGCACGTTCAGCCGGGTGGCTACGGCCCGCGCCGTGGCCAGATGAAGCTCGCCCTCGCGGCGCGTCAGGGTCATCAGGCGCCGGTCGTGGGCGGCCATCGCCGGCGCCGCCGGCCCTTCCGCGAAGCGGATCGGCTCCGGGCTGGTGGGGTTGCGCACCACGATCCGGACGCCGGCGGCGCCCGTGCCGCGCAATACTCCCTGGAGGATGAACGGCATGCTGGCCCGGATGTCGATACTGGTGGAGACGTCCTGACTGACGTTGAGCAGGAGCGAGAGCTCATCCAGCCGCTTCTGCAGCGACCGCTGCATGGTGCCGAAGGAGAGGCCGAGCTGGCCGATCTCGTCCTGCCGCTCCACGGTAATCGCCGTGTCGAGATTGCCGGCGGCGATGTCCTGGGTGACGCGGACGAGGTCGTTGAGCGGCCGGGTCGTGCGCCGCACACCCAACGCGAGCAACACGGCAAACAAGGTGACCCCGGTAAGCAGGACCGCCGTCAACGGCAGGCCCACGTCCAGAGCCATGCGCAAGACGACGGCGTAGGGCACCTGGATGACCACGGTCCAAGGCTGCACCTTGCCGGGCACGTAGACGACGATCTGGCGGGCGTTGCTGGCGCCAGCCCGCCCCTCGTAGGCGAAGACGCCCTCGACGCCTGTCTCCAGGGGTGTCTGATTGACGCTTGGCGGCGTCCAGGTCTGCAAGAGGAAGTCGGGGTCCGGGTGGGCGATGATGTGGTCCAGGCTGTCCACCAGAAACGCCTGGCCTTCGCCCATGGTCCCTTGCAGCCCCAGGATCAGTTCCTGCAGGGCCACTTCCGGGGTGCGCCCGACGAGGGCGCCCTCCGGCGTCGCCGAATCGCGCCCGATCGGGGCCACAAAGCTGATGCCGAAACCGTCTTCCGCGGAGCGAAACGCGTTGCTCGTGGCCAGGGTGTTGGTGCGCAGCGTCTCGGCGACGGTCGACTGCTCCAACCCGGTCAGGGCAAGTGGGCCGCCGGCCGGCGGATAGGCGGCGCGGACGACGCTGCCGGCATCGACGACGAGGACGCGTCGGTAGTAGGCGGAGCTGCGAAAGAGGCGGGCCAGCACCGCGCGCTGCTGCGTCTCGTCGGCGCCAAGGAGCTCGTCGGCCCGAGCGTACTCGCGAAGCAGATTCTGGCGCTCGGCCATGAAGGCCGGGATGTGGTCGGCCACCTCGTCGGCGGCCGTGGTCATCTGGCTTAGCACCAGGTCGAGGGCGGAGTTGACTGAGCCGCTGTAGGCGAGGGCGATGAGGAGCGCGGTCAAGCCAGCGGCAAAGGCAAGATACGAGCCCAGAAGCTGCCAGCGCAGGCTGCGATCGAAGGGGGAGGCGATGGGCGCCGGCCGTGCGGGTAGGAGCTCGCCCACGCCCCGCTGGACGAGCGTCATGACGATGCCGGCCACCACGCCCTCTATCAGGAGCGTGATCAGGTGGGCCCGCGCGGTGGACAGCGCGTAGTCGAATGCCAGCAGTGGGCTCGCGTCCGGCGGCGTGTCCACGAAGGCGGCCAGCGCGATCGGAAAGATGAGCGGCAGCAGACTGAGGGGACCGGCGATCCAGGGCTGACGGAGCCAGCGCCACCCTCGACCCCGGAAGTTTTGCTGCCACAACCAGCCCGCGACGAGGCCGGCCACCGCCCAGTGCAGGGGGGTCAGCAGCTGGTGCGTTTGCCACAGGGCACGGCCCAACCCGCCGGCCAATCCGACCAACATGGCGCCCGGCGGATTGACCAGCACGGCGGCCGCGAGCAAGGGCAGCGTGCCGAGCGCCGCGGCGTAGGCGGCAGGGTTCTCCGCCGCTGCCAGCGGCGCCAGCTGATTGGCCGTGGTGATGGGGATGACCATCACCTGGCTGAGGGCGAACGCCGCCAGGGCCAGGGCCAGCGTCGTGGCCCAGGCGCGCCCGTGGCGCAACGTGGGCAGCTGATCGCGCCAGGCGTAGACGGGCCCGGCGAGCGCGGCCAGATAGAGGAGAAGCATGAGCAGACCCCAGGCGGGGCGCTGCGGGAACTGGATGCTCAGGGGCCCTGTCGCCCCCCACAACGCGATGTCTGGCACTGGCGTTTCTCCCGGAGCCGAGGGCCTGCCTGGCTGCGTCGCCCGATGCTGTTCTCCCGCGCGACGCGCCTGGCCCGCCGGCGGGCACTCGCCGGCATAGTGACATAATGTTGGGCATTATAGCATGCCCACAGGAGGCGAGCAATTGTCATAATATCAGGTTGTCTTTTACCTGGATGTCCACTATGATCCAGCCGCATTTTCCATAAGAGCACGCCCTTATATGAGTTCGCCCCGGTTCACGCGCCTCCTGCTGGCAGGCATCATTCTCCTCACCATCCCCTGTTACGCTGCCGGCATCGTCCTCTACCGCATGGCGCCCGGGGCGGTCGAGCCGGCGGTGCCACCCCCGATCATCACCCTGACCCCGTCCGCGACGCCGGCGTCGTCGACCATCGGCCCGCCGCCGAGCCCGACGACGCTGAGCACGACGACCGCCAGCCCGACCGTCCGGGCGACACCCACGCTTTTCGCCACGCCCGAGCAGTTCCGCACTAGGACCCCGCCGCCGCGGACGCCGACCCCGTCCCCGACGACCAGCCCGACGATGACGGGCACGCCGACGCCGTCGGCCACGCCGTCGGCCACGCCGACCGCCTCCACCACGCCTACTGCCACGCCAACCGGCAGTCCCACGGCCACAGCCACGACCCCCGTGCTCGAGCTGACGCCGACAGCGACCGCCAGCCCATCGCCAACGGCCACGGCCACGTCGCCGCCGCCAACCGCCACCCCGTCGGAGACGCCGGAGCTGCCGACCGACACGCCCGAGCCGCCGACCGAGACCCCGCTCCCACCAACTGACACGCCCTTCCTGGCAACGGACACGTCGACGCCGGTGCCGCCCTCGATCACGCCGACCTTTACCGGCACGCCCACCTGGACCGCGACGCCGACGTTGTCGCCCACGGCCACTGGCACAAGCACGCCGACCGCGACCGCCACTCCGACGGAGGCGGCGACCGAGGCCGCCCCGGATCGCGGCCGCTTTGCCCGCGCGGTCCGTGCCGACGAGGAGATCCCTCAGCCATGACCGATCTGTTCGACCTGCTCGCCTCACTCACCCAGGCGCCCGGACCTTCCGGCTTCGAGGGCGGCGTGGCCGAGGTAATTCGGCCGCTATGGGAACCGCTGGTGGACCACATCCGGGTGGACCGGATCGGCAGCCTCGTGGCCGTGCGCCCCGGCCAGGGCGGACCGCCGCGCCGGCGCCTGTTGCTGGCCGGTCACATGGACGAGATCGGGCTGATGGTCAAGGCGATCGACGTCAATCGCAATGGCGCCGGCTTTTTGCGCGTCACGCCCGTGGGCGGGGTGGACCGCCGCCACCTGTATGGCCAGCCCGTCATCGTGCACGGCCGGCTCAGCGGTCGCCATGATCTACCCGGGGTCCTTGGCGCGCTGCCAGATCGTCTGCTGCCGGAGAGCGCCTGGGGCCAGGCATTTGAATACGAGCATCTGCTGGTCGATGTTGGCCTGCCGGCAGCCACCCTGCGCGAGCGCGTCTCCGTCGGCGACTTCATTAGTTTCAGGCAGCCGCTGCACAAACTGCAAGGCGAGCGCGTTGCCGGCAAGGCGCTGGACAATCGGGCCGCCGTGGCGGCGATCACCGTCTGCCTCAAGCTTCTGCAGACGCGCCACCACGCGTGGGACGTGGTGGCCGTGGCCACAGCGCAAGAAGAGACGGCCCTCCTCGGCGCCTACACCTCCAGCTTCGATCAGCAGCCGGATGTGGCTCTGGCCGTCGACGTGACGTTCGGCAACGGCCCGGGCGCCACCGACGCCCTGACGTTCGGCCTCGGCAAGGGGCCGACCGTCGGGCTGGGCCCCAACGTCCATCCGGCCGTTCACAAAGGGTTGCGCGAGGCGGCCCGGGCGATCGAGCTCACCGTCCACGACGAGCCGCACGCCCGCGCCTCGGGCACCGACGCGATGGGGCTGCAGATCGCCCGTGAAGGCATCCCCACGGGCGTGATCGGTATTCCCCTGCGCTACATGCACACGCCGGTCGAGTCGCTCGACTTGCGCGACGTGCGCCGGGCGGGCCGCCTGCTGGCCGAGTTCGCCGCCCGCCTGGATGAGTCGTTTCTGACCACGTTGACCGAGGCGTTGACCTAGCCGCCCGGCACCCCTCGGCGTCGAGGATTGCGATGAACACTCTGCTGCAAGAGCTGTCGGAAGCGATGGGCGTGTCGGGCGCCGAAGGGCCGGTGCGCCGTCTGATCCGCGAGCACATCGTCGATCACGTGGACGACGTGCGCGTCGATCACATGGGCAACTTGCTCGCTCTCAAGAAAGGCGCCGGCGCGTCGGGGCTCCGTGTCCTTGTCGACGCCCACATGGACGAGGTCGGCCTGATGATCACCGAGGTCGACTCCCAGGGTACGGCCCGCTTCGAGGCCGTGGGGGGCTTTGACGATCGAGCGTTGCTCGGCAAAGTCGTGCAGGTCGGCGAAAAGGGAGTCGTGGGGGTCATCGGCGCGCGGCCGCTGCACCTGCTCAAGTCGGCGGCCGAGCGGGCGCGCATCGTCAAGCGGGACGCCATGCGCATCGATATTGGCGCGCCCACCAAGGAAGCCGCCGCCCGCAAGATGAAGCCGGGGGATCGGGCGGCCTTTCTCACGACCTACCGGGAGCTGGAAGGAATGGCACTGGGCAAGGCGCTCGACAATCGCGCCGGGTGCGCCACTCTGGTGCGCCTGCTTCAGGCCGGGCCCTATCCGTTCGATCTGCACGCCGTCTTCAGCGTTCAGGAGGAGATCGGCACCCTCGGCGCCCGGGTGGCGAGCTTCGAAATCCGGCCCGACGTGGCGTTCGTGCTTGAATGCACACCGGCCTACGACCTGCCGAATCGGGACGACGTCAGCCCGAACGTCGCCGTGGGATTGGGTCCGAGCCTCTACGTCATGGACAACCGCACCATCCAGGATCCCCGGATGGTTTCCCACCTAATGCAGACCGCCACGCGGCACGGCATTCCTTTCCAGATCCGTCAGCCGGGCGGGGGCGGGACGAATACCGGCGCCATTCAACGCGCGGGCAGCGGCGTGCCCGTGGCCACCGTGGCCGTGCCGGCACGCTACGTCCACGCGCCCGCCGCGCTCATCAGTCTGGACGATCTCGAGAACGTGTTTCGACTGGCGGATGCCGCGCTGCGCGATCTGCCGCCGCTGGCCGACCTGCCGGGATGACCCTGGCTGGCGGACCCGGCTGCCATGACGATGCGTCGTCTGGTCGCCTTTTCCGCCAGCGCCGAACGAGCGTGCGCCGGCAGACGCCATAGCGGTTGCCGGTTCCGGCTCGTGCACTGCTGGCCGTAGTGTAGTAGTCGCTTCCCCGTAGGAACAGCGTTCGACAACGCGCTCGTCGCCTGTGTGACAATGGGGCGGGGCTGGCGACAACGCGCCCCGGCCTGGTGGTTCCAACCGGACCGCCGCCTCGGCACCCATTGAGCCTGCATCCCGACCCGGCCTGCGCCGTTCTGGGGTTTCAACGTGCTTCGACGCCTGGTGACCATCTGCCTGCTCTTGAGCTTCGGCCTGGTCATGGCCGGATGTCGCCGCGCCACGCCCCCGCGGGCGCCCCAGACATCGCCACCGCTGGCGACCCCGACGCGGCGACCGGTACCGTCGCCGGTGGCGCCGGCCACGGAAATCCGCATCCCCGATAGCGCCACGGGTGTCATCCTTCCCGATCAACGGGTGCCGGCCGGCGGCAGCGTGGCCTATCGTCTTTCGGCCCTGGCCGGCCAGCGACTGTCGGTGGCGGTCAATCCATTTTCCGTGGAGTCGTTGTCCGCCATCGCCCTCGAGGTGACCGGCCCGGGGTCGGCGGCCGTGCTTCAGCCCCGCACGCCGGGCGTGGCTGCCTGGGAAGGGGAGCTGCCGGCATCGCAGACCTATCGTCTGACCGTCACCAACGAGGGGCCGGCGACCGGGTTCGCCCTCCACGTCCAGATCCCTCGCCGCATCAACTTCGTGCCAGGCCCGATCGCCGCCAAGGTCAACGGCGTAGTGGTGCCGCCGGTGGGCAACGTTTACCTGCTGACCGCCCGGGCCGGCCAGGTGCTGACCGCCACGGTGCGATCCGACGGGGACCTGGTATGGCTGGGGCTGGTCGGCGAGGATGGTCAGCCCCTCGTGCGGTCACACATGGGCCAGGCGACGTTTGCCGGCACACTGCCTATCGGCGGGGATTACACCCTGGATGTCGTCGTCCTGCAAGAGCCGGCGCCCCCCACCGTACCCTACACCCTCACACTCGAAATGACCGACTGACGCCGCGCCCATCGGCGCCCCGTCTTTCCACATCCCGGCAGCGCGGCCGCCCGGTGCCGGCGATTGACAGGCGCGCGCCGGCACGGCCCATCGCCGGTCCCTCGGGCCAACGTAATTCTGACGCATCCCTGCTATCCTGGCTTCTGTATCCGGCAAGGAGGCGCCATCGCGCGCCGTGAGTGGGAAAGCGTTAGCAACCGATGAATCTGAACAAATATACCCAGAAAGCCCAGGAGGCCATCCTCGAAGCGCAGGAGATGGCCGAATCGCGGCATCATAGCCAGATCGAGCCGCTGCACTTGCTGGCGGCGCTGCTCGGGCAACCGGATGGCGTTGTGCCGCAGATCGTGAATCGCGTTGGCGTCAATGCCGGGCAACTGCGGGCGGAGGCCGAGCAGGCGCTGGAGCGCCTGCCGCGCGCCTATGGCGCCACGGCTCAGGTGGCGCTCTCTCGTGAGCTGGCTCAATTAGTGCGGGAGGCGGAGGCCGCGGCGGCCGGTATGCGCGACGACTATGTCAGCACCGAGCACCTGTTTATCGCCCTGGCTGATTTGGCGGGCAGGGTGCCTGCGCTGCGCTTCCTCGGCGATGCCGGCATCAATCGGGACAACATCCTGCAGGCGCTTGCCGGCATTCGGGGCAGCCAGCGGGTGAGCAACCCGAACCCCGAGTCCACCTATGATGCGCTCGGCAAATACGGCCGGGACCTGACCCGCATGGCCCGCCTGGGCAAGCTGGACCCTGTCATCGGTCGCGATGAGGAGATCCGGCGCGTGGTCCAGGTGCTCAGCCGGCGCACCAAGAACAACCCGGTGCTCATCGGCGAGGCCGGCGTCGGCAAAACCGCCATCGTCGAAGGGCTGGCGCAGCGCATCGCCAACGGCGACGTGCCGGAAAGCATGAAAGAGAAGGACCTCATCGCCCTCGATCTGGCCAGCCTCGTGGCCGGCGCCAAATATCGCGGCGAGTTCGAGGAACGGCTCAAGGCGGTGCTCCAGGAGATCGCTGACAGCGATGGCCGCGTCATCTTGTTCATTGACGAGCTGCACACGATGGTCGGCGCCGGAGCCGCGGAAGGGAGCATGGATGCGAGCAACATGCTTAAGCCGATGCTGGCCCGTGGCGAGCTGCACACGATCGGCGCCACCACCCTCGACGAGTACCGGCAACACATCGAAAAGGACGCGGCCCTCGAGCGGCGCTTCCAGCCCGTCCTCGTGGACGAGCCGACCGTGGAAGACACCGTCTCCATCCTGCGCGGTCTCAAGGAGCGCTACGAAGTGCACCACGGCGTGCGCATCCAGGACGGCGCCGTCATCGCCGCGGCCACGCTGTCGCACCGTTACATCACGGACCGGCAGCTGCCGGACAAGGCGATCGACCTGATCGACGAAGCGGCCAGCCGCCTGAAGATGGCCATCGAGTCGAAGCCGGCCGAGCTCGACAACGTGGACCGGCAGATCTTGCAGCTGGAGATCGAGCGCGAGTCGCTCAAGAAGGAGCGCGATCAGGCGTCGAAGGCCCGCGTCGAGGCCATCGAGGGGGAGATCGCCGAGCTTCAGGAGCGGGCCAACGCGCTCCGCACCCAGTGGCACACCGAGAAAGAGGTGATCGAGGAGATCCGGGCCGCCAAGGCGCGCATGGATGAGACACGGGTGCAGATCGAGCAGGCGGAGCGCGAGTCCGACCTGGCGACAGCGGCGCGGCTCAAGTATGGCACGCTCAACGAGCTCGAAGGGCAGCTGACGCAGCGCGAGCACCGGCTCAAGGCGTTACAGGCGAGCGGCGCGTTGCTCAAAGAAGAGGTCGACGCGGAGGACGTGGCAGACATCGTCTCGCGCTGGACCGGCATCCCTGTCAGCAAGCTCCTGGAGGGCGAAGTGCAAAAGCTGCTGCGCATGGAAGAGCGGCTCCACCGGCGCGTGATCGGCCAGGATGCCGCCATTCGCGCGGTCAGCAACGCGGTTCGGCGGGCCCGCGCCGGTCTACAGGATCGAGCGCGCCCGGTGGGCTCGTTCATCTTCCTCGGCCCCACCGGGGTCGGCAAGACGGAGCTGGCCCGGGCGCTGGCCGAATTCCTCTTCGACGACGAGAACGCCATGGTGCGTATCGACATGAGCGAGTATCAGGAGCGCCACACCGTCAGTCGCCTGATCGGCGCGCCTCCGGGCTACGTCGGCTACGACGAAGGCGGGCAGCTGACTGAGGCCGTGCGGCGCCGCCCCTACTCGGTCGTGCTCTTCGACGAGATCGAGAAGGCGCACGCCGACGTCTTCAACACGTTGCTCCAGCTCCTGGACGATGGCCGGCTGACCGATGGGCACGGCCGGGCCGTGAACTTCAAGAACACCGTCGTCATCATGACCAGCAATATCGGCAGCCAGTTCCTGCAGGACGGCAACTATGAGCCCGAGCAGGCGCTCCAGGCGTTACGGACGCAGTTTCGGCCGGAGTTCCTCAACCGCGTCGATGAGATCATCGTCTTTGACAGCCTGAGCCGCGCCGATCTGGCCGAGATCGTGGAGATCCAGGCCGACCGTTTGCGGGCGATGCTGGCCGAGCGCCACCTGGCGTTGACGCTGACGCCGGCGGCCCGTTCGGTGATCACAGAGGTCGGCTACGATCCGGCGTATGGCGCCCGGCCGATCAAGCGCACCTTGCAGCGCCTGGTGGCCGATCCGCTGGCCCTGGCCATCCTGGAAGGGGAGTTCGTCGACGGCGACCAGATCATCGTGGATGAGGCCGACGGCGAGATCGTCTTCCGCCACGCGGTGCCAGCGGCAACCGGGGCGCTGGCGGGCGAGCCGGCCTAGACGGCGTCAGCCGCCGGCTCGAACGCAGCTGGTGAAGGTGAAGGTGTAGACGGCCACGCCGGACGCCTGGACGACGAACTGGAGCTCATGACGACCGAAGTCGTCGTTGCGTACGAGCTCATACAGGCGCGGGCGGATCACGTCGACGTAGCTGAGCCCGTCGTCGTCGATGCGGATGTCGCGGCCGGCGTTGGCCGGAGTGAGCCAGGCGTTGTCCTGCTTCACCAGCACCCGGCGCTCCCGGTCGGGCAGCAAGCCGAGCCGTAGCGCCACCTCGTCCCCGCTTGGGCTCAGCACGGCGTTGGCGCCGGCCCCGTCGTAGGGAACGGCCAGCCAGCCCCCTTCCTGCCCGGCGAAGGCAAAATGCTCGGGCGCGGCCTGCCAGAAGCCTTCGAGGTAGAAGGCGCCGGGCCGGCGCTGCTCACGCGGCGGCAGCTCGTACATGATCGGCGCGTCGAGCGCGTAGCCTTCGGCGTTGCCCAGGGTGCCGCCGAAGAGGCCGGCCGTGGCGCCCGTGTGCAGCTCCGCCGTGGCCCGGTAGCAGACGGCGCCTGGGGCGTCCTCGGGGCGGAGCGCCGGCAGGATCTCCGGCAGGGTGACGTCTGGATCACGCTGCCGCAGGAGGAGCTGGATGGCCCGCTCCGTCTCTGCGTAGCGACCCTCGCCCTGGTGCCGATAGCGGATGTAGCCGCCGCTGTCGACCAGGTACTTGGTGGGCCAGGCGCGGTTGGCAAAGCGCCCCCAGGTCTCAAAGCCGTTGTCAAGCAAGATCAGGTAGGCCAGCTCGAGTTCGCGCGCGGCCTGCTCGAGCTGGTGTGGGTCGCGGGCGAAGCGAAACTCGGGCGCGTGCACGCCGATGACGATCAGCCCTTTGCCGGCATAGCGCCGATGCCACTCGCGAAGATAGGGCAGCGTGCGCAGGCAGTTGATGCAGCTGTAGTCCCAGAAATCGATCAAGACGACGCGACCCCGGAGCTGCTCCGGAGTGGGCGGCTCGCCGTTGAGCCAGATATCGCCGGCGAGCTCGGGCATGCGCACGATCGGGGGTTCTAGCGGCGCGGTGGTCATGAATCTATTCTAGCCGCCGATGCCGCCGGAGGAAAACGCAGCAGCCAACACCTGTAAGGGGCGCCACATACACCCTAAGGGTGCCTTGCACCCTTAGGGTGTGACCGTCATACCCTTTGAATGCTACCTTGAAATCCCCCCCAGATTGTGCTATATTGCACGTGGCAGACCCCCCCCCAGGGGGGTGGGCCGGCGCCGCTGCCGGCCCGCTTGGCTGCACTGGAGAATGAGCCATGGCTGAAGAGAAACAGATCACGCTGCCGGTCCTCGGCATGACCTGCGCCAACTGCGTGGCCGCGGTGGAGCGCAATGCAAGAAAGGCTGCTGGCGTCAGCGAGGCGACGGTCAATTTCGCCAGCGAGAAGGTGACCTTCCACTACGATCCGGCCGTCGTCGACGCGCGGCAGGCCACCGGAGAGGTCATCGCTCGCATCCAGAAGGCCGGCTATGAAGTGCCCACCGCCGCCGTCGAGCTCCCCCTGCTCGGCATGACGTGTGCCAACTGCGCCAGCACCATCGAGCGGCGCCTGAATAAGGTGCCCGGCGTGCTGGAGGCCACGGTCAACTACGCCACCGAGAAGGCGACCGTGCGCTTCACGCCGGGTCAGCTCGGGCGCGCCGACCTGGTCGCCGCCGTGCGCCAGGCCGGCTACGACGTGGTCGAGGTCGAAGCCCTCGACGAAGTGGCAGACGCGGAGGCGGCGGCGCGCGCCGCCGAGGTGCGCCACCAGTGGATTCGCTTCCTCGTCGGCGCCGTTTTCACCCT
>JBFGLK010000010.1:0-15751 GCA_041576195.1 Promineifilaceae bacterium (SeqCode) | reverse complement strand
GACCGCGCCGTGTAGCGGCCGGAGGCGGGCCAGTGTAGCCGCGGCAAAAAGGGCGACGCCGATCGGCCAGCGGGGGTTGCGCTCGGGCGGATCGCGGGGAACGACAGCGCGGTTGAGGATGGCCGCCAGATGATCGGCGGCGCGGCGGAGGGCGGGGTGCGACGGCGCCAGGCCCAGGGCCAGCGCCCGGGCCACGCCCACCTCGGTGGTGGGAATGCGCTGGCGCGCCGTCGTATCCTGGCTGTGGAGGCGCCCCCAGCTACCGTCCGGCCACTGCCCCTTCAGGAGAGCCCGCACCTGCGGGTGGGCGTCGAGCGGGCCCGCCGCAGCGTCCGGGGCCGGATCGGCGGCGAGCCCCAGCACGTCGCGCCAGAGGCGGACGCGCACCACCGGGTCGTCTGTTGCGTCGAGAAGCTGGTGGGCCAGCCGGTGCAGGCCGGGCGCCTCCCCCACCCCGGGCGCGCTACCCGCCGGCGAGCGCCTGAACCCCGCGCAACACCGCCAGGCGGGCGGCGTCGAAGAACGGGCCGGGCAGCAGGCCGAGAAAGGCGGTGGCCAGCGCGGTGGCAGCCACCGCCGTGGAAAGCGCCGGCCGACTGACGACCTCGCCATCGCCCTCGTACATGTACATCAGGTAGACGACGCGGAGGTAGAAGTAGCCGGAGATGACGCTGGTGACCACGCCGACGATGGCGAGCCAGAGGAGATCGGCGTCGATGACCGCCCGGAAGATGTAGAACTTGCCGGAGAAGCCACCGGTCGGGGGCACGCCGGTGAGGGAGAGCATGAAGTAGGCCATTGCCAGGGCGAGCAAGGGCGCCCGCCGGGCCAGGCCCTTGAAGTCGTCGAGCAGGTTGCCTTCACCCTGGCGGCGTTCGACGGCGATGACGATGGCGAAGGCCCCGAGGTTGGTGAAGAGGTAGGCGAGCATGTAGAACAGCGCGGCGCTGACGCCATCGGCGCTCTGCAGGCCGGCGGCGACGCCCATCATGATGTAGCCCGCATGGGCGATGCTCGAATAGGCGAGCATGCGCTTGATGTTCGGCTGGGCCAGGGCGACCACGTTGCCCAGAATCATGGTGACGGCGGCGAGCGCGGCCATGGCCGGTACCCAGGTCTCGCCCAGGGTGGGGAGCGCGGAGACGAAGACGCGGATCATGGCCGCAAAACCGCCCACCTTGGCCCCGACCGACATGAACGCGGTCACCGCCGTGGGGGCGCCCTCGTAGACGTCGGGCGTCCACATATGGAAGGGCACTGCGGCGACCTTGAAGCCGAAGCCGACGAGCAGGAGGGCGGCCCCGGCCAGGCCAAACGTACCGCCGACGCTCACGTTGGCCAGCACGGCCGGTAGCGCAGTGGAGCCGGTGGCGCCGTAGATGAGGGCGATGCCGAATACCATGAAGGCCGAGGAGAATGCCCCCAGCAGGAAGTACTTCATGGCGGACTCTTCCGACTCGGTCCGGGGGACGGCGAAGCCGGCGAGGATGTAGAGGGGGATGGAGAGCAGCTCGAGTGCGAGGAAGACCAGGATCAGGTCGTTGGCCACGCTCATCAGCATCATGCCGGCAATGCTGAAAAGCATCAGCATGTAGTATTCGCCCTTGTTTAACTCCGCCCTATCGAGGAAGTTGACCGACATCAGCACCGTCAACAGGCCGGTGAGGAGCAATATGGTGTTCAGGAAGACGGCGTAGCGGTCGACCAGGACCATCGGGTGACCGCCGGGCGGGGTGGCTGTGGCGCCGGTCTGGTTCCACTGAAGCAGCGTGATGACCAGGGCGGGGACGATGCCCACCAGGCTGAGCCAGCCGGTGCGCTCCTTCTTGTCTGCCGGCACGAGGAAGTCGATGAACATCAGGGCCAGAGCCCAGGCCAGCATCCAGATGAGGGGCAGCAAGAGAAAGGCGTCGATCTGGGGGGCTTCAAATGGCATAGACGGGCTGTTCCACTCCTGTTCCTTTTGTCACAATGATAACACAATCGCCGAGGGCAGACAGGGCGCGGCGACGCCCTGGACGCCTCACAGATCGTCGCCGTCGCGCAGCCGCCGTCGGATCTCAGCGGCCCGCGCCCGGATGGCGGGCAGGTCCTTCTTGCGCCGGTGTTGGGCCAGGATGAGGTTCATGCGCGGGTTCTCCGCCAGGCGCTCCGCATGGCGGTCGATGAAGTCCCAGTAGAGGCTGTTGAAAGGGCAGGCGCGCTCGCCCGTCGTCTGGCGATGGTTGAAATAGCAGTCGCCGCAGGCGTCACCCATCTTGTTGATGTAGTTAGCGGAGGCGGCGTAGGGCTTGGTGGCCAGCAGCCCGCCGTCGGCGTAGAGAGCCATGCCGATGACGTTTGGGGTGACGACCCATTCGTAGGCGTCCAGGTAGGCGAACCAGTACCAGTCGTTGACCGCCTGCGGGGAAATACCGGCGAGCAGGGCGAAGTTGCCTGTGATCATCAGGCGCTGGATGTGGTGATTGACGCCGGTGCGGCGCAGGTTGGACACGGCGTCGGCCACGCAACGCATCCGGGTGTCCGCGGTCCAATAGAAGTCGGGCAGCGCGATGTCGGCGTCGAGGAAGTTGCGCGCCGGGTAGCCGGGCATGGCCAGGTGGTAGACCTGGTAGACGAACTCGCGCCAGCCGATGAGCTGGCGGATGAAGCCTTCGACGGAGTTGAGGCGGGCCTGGCCGGCGTAGTAGCGTTGCTCGGCCTGCCGGCAGAGCGCCAGCGGATCGAGCAGGCCGACGTTGATCAGGGGCGATAGCAGTGAGTGGTAAAGCGCGCGCTCGCCGACAACAATCGCGTCCTCGTACGGCCCGAAGAGGTCGAGTCGCCGCGCCAGGAAGTCGGCGGCGAACGCCGCGGCGTCGGCGCGGGTGACCGGCCAGGCGAAGTCGCCCGGCTCGCCGAAATGGCCGGCGAACTCCGCATTGACATAATCGATGACGCCTCGCGTGATGGCGTCCGGCTCGTAGCGCGGGATGGTGGGGAAGTCGTGGCCGGCAGGGGGCCGCTCGCGGTTCTCCTTGTCGAAGTTCCAGGCGCCTCCCTCCGGGTCGTTGCCGTCCATGAGCAGTCCAGTCTGACGGCGCATGCGCCGGTAGAAGGTCTCCATGATCAGCGTCTTCTTACCCTGGGCCCACTCCTGAAAGGCCGCCCGATCGCTGAGGAACAGGTTGTTGGGCGTCACCTCGATCGCGGCGCCGAGGCGCTTGGCGAGGGCGCTCAGCGCTGCCGCCCGGCCGTGCTCGGCCGTGTCCATCAGGTAGAGGCGCGACGGGTGGTGGCGATCCAGGTGCGCCTGCAACGCCGGCGCGGCGCCGGGCTGCCACCGATGGTAGTCGACCGTGTAACCCTGTCCTTCAAGTTCCTCGGCGAAGTGGCGCATGGCCGACCAGACGAAGACGAGCTTCTGCCAGTGGTAGGGGCGGCGGCGGGCCCGGCCGAGGCTTTCGATCATCAGGACGACGTCGCGGTCCTTGTCGATGGCCGCCAGGGCGGCGCCGGTCAGGCTGAGCTGGTCGCCGAGGATCCAGGCGGTCAACGGCATGAGGTGGGTTCTTGTGAGTGTGGAGTGCGGAGCGCGGAGCAGTCCAGTCCGGCAGAACGGCGGTGTCTTACCCGATAGCTAGCGCGGCGGCGAGCGCACGTCAACAGACAGATGTCCTGAATCATGGGTGGCGGCGGATGAAGTCAAGCGTCACCTGGGCCAGCGCGGCGCCCTGGTCTTCCTGGAGGAAGTGGCCGGCGCCCTCGATGGTGACGTGCGCCACGTCCCTGGCCCCGGGCACCAGGCGCCGGAAGGCGGCGTCGGCGCCCCGGGTGATGGGATCGCCGTCGCTGAACGCAGTCAGGAACGGGCGGCGGTAGCGCATCAGCGAGCGCCACGCACGCCGATTGGGCCCCGCCGCCGGGTCGTCCGGGGTGATCGGGACGAGGGCGGGCAGGATGCGGGCCCCGGCCTTGTACGACTCGTCGGGAAAGGGCGCCTCGTACGCGGCCAGGACCTCGCGGCTCAGCGTGGTGGTCGTGCTACGCTGCAGGATGCGGCCGATGGGCAGGCGCGAGACGTTCTGCGAGAAGGCGCGCCAGTCGTGGAACGCCTGGGGCATCTCCTGGTCGCCGGTGGGCAGACCGCCGTTGGCCAGGACCACACGGGCGAACGCCTCCGCGTGCTCGGCCACCAGGCGCAGGCCGAGGAGCGAGCCCCAATCCTGGCAGACGAGGGTGACGTCGGACAGGTCCATGGCCTCGACCCATCCCCACAGCCAGTCCACGAGGCGCTGGTAGCTGTAGTCGGCCGGGTCGGCCGGCTTGTCCGAGCGGCCGAAGCCAGGCAGATCGGGGGCGAGCGCGCGCATGCCGGCAGCCACGAAGGGTGGGATCATGTGGCGATAGAGAAACGACCAGCTCGGCTCGCCGTGGAGCATGAGCACGACCGGCCCGTCGGCCGGCCCCTCGTCGAGGTAGTGCCAGCGCAGGCCGTCCACCTCCCGATAGCGGGGAGCGTACGGGAAGTCAGGCAGGTTGGCGAAACGCTCGTCGGGGGTGCGCAGGATTTTCATGGGCGGGGTGCTCCGCGTGGAGTCAATGGGTCACGTGTTCGGCTATTCGCATCGTTGGATTGATGTCCAGGCGTGGGCGCGCTAGCGCTCGCGCTGCTTGATCTCGCCCTGGCGATAGGCGGCCAGCAACGCCTTGAGCTCCACGATGCGGGCCGCGATCTGGCGGCCGCGGTCGGTATCGCGAACGCGGATGCGCTCGGTGTTCCGTTCCAGGATCTGCGTTTGGGAATGGATGTCGGCCTCTTGCTCGATGGCCGACTGGGTCGAGTCGAATGGTTCGTGGGCCGCCAGGAGCAGGCCGTAGGAGTTGTAGATCAGCGTGTAGCCGGCGATGCCCGTCTGCGCCTGGTAGGCGCGAGAGAAGCCGCCGTCGATGACGAGCAGGCGCCCGCCGGCCTTGACCGGGCTCTCGCCGCGGGTGACGCGCACGGGGACATGGCCGTTGATGATGTGGGCGGCGTCCGGGTCGAGCCCGAACTCGGCCAGGATGCGCCGGGCGGTATCCTCCTGGTCGCGCCAATCGTAATAGGGGTTTTTGTCCTCACGGTGGGTGGCGGGATCGGCCAGGAAGTAGCGCTCAAAGGTGGCCATGCGGGACTTGCCGAAGAGGGGAGAGCGGGCGCCGCTCCAGAGGTACCAGAGGGCATCGAGCCCGTCCTGCTTGCGGTCGGGGTCATCGGCGAAGAAGCCCTGGCGGGCCAGGCGCTCCATGTGGTCCATGTAGGCGCGGGGCGAGAGCGCGGCGCCATCGACCTCGTAGGTGACGAACGCGCCGTCCGGGTGCATGGGGATACAACCGTGGTAGAGGAGGTTGCCGTTGGTGATCAGGTACATGCTGCCGGCATTAAACAGGAAGCGGATGTGCGCCTGAAGCTTCTCGCTGTTGAGGAAGGCGAGCCGAAGCCGGCGCACGAGGGCGGCCTCGGCCGGCGTGAGCGCGAAGGGGTCGGCCGGGTCGACGGTGGGGAAGTGCGAATCGCAGAGGGGGATGGTGGCGCCGTCGTGGCAGCAGTTGCCGGCGGCGAAGTCGATGCGGTCGAGGCAGGCGCGGTCCGCCATCCCAAATTCTGGTCGCCGGGCGATCAGCTGCCCTTCGAGCTTGAGCTGGATGATGGCGATCGCCTTGTGCATTTGGGCCATGAGACGCAGCTCGCCTTCGGTGAACGCCTCCCCGCCCGTCTCGCGGGGCACGAACTGGTGGCACGGATCATTCGCATAGACCTCAACGGCGAAGGAGGCCAGCGGCAGCAGGCTGATGGCGTAGCCGTCCTGGAGCGTCTCCATATTCGCATAGCGCAAACAGATACGGATGACGTTGGCGATGCAGGCGTCGCTGCCGGCGGCGGCGCCCATCCAGACGATGTCGTGGTTACCCCACTGGATATCCACGGCATGGTAGGCCATCAGCTTGTCGACGATGCGGTGCGCGCCCGGGCCGCGGTCGTAGATGTCGCCGATGATGTGCAGGCGGGCCACCGCCAGGCGCTGGATGAGCTCGGCCAGGGCGACGATGAACGGGCGGGCCCGGCCGATCTCGATGATGGTCTCGACGATGCTCTGGTAATACTCCTGCCGGTTGAGGATGCCCTCCTGCTCGTGCAAGAGCTCCTCGATGACGTAGGCGAAGTCTGCCGGCAGCGCCTCGCGCACCGCCGCCCGCGTGTACTTCGAGGAGACCACGCGACACAGGCGAATGAGCCGGAACAGAGTGATGCGGTAAAGCTCGTCTGGGTCGGCCACTGTCTCGAGCATCAGGGAAAGCTTCTGCTCCGGGTAGTAGATCAGGGTGGCCAGGGCGCGGCGCTCGCCATCGGTCATCTGGTTGGCGAATGTCTCGTCCAGCCGGCGCTTGATGGCGCCCGAGGCGTTGCGCAATACGTGGTCGAACGCCTCAAACTCGCCGTGGATGTCCGAGAGGAAATGCTCGGTGCCCTTGGGTAGCTGGAGGTTGGCGCTCAGGTTGATGATCTCCGTAGCGGCGGCCTGAATGGTGGGCACCTGCTGGGCCAAGAGGTCCAGGTAGTGGAGGTCCGGCGTGGTGGTGGTCGTAGCGTCCATGGCGCGATCAGGCTCGAGGCGCCGGGTCTGGCGTCCAGGCGAACAGCGCCGCGGCGACCCACGTGGGCGGCGGCTGGCGATAGAGGGCGGAGGCGTCGGTTGTGGTCAGGTCCAGGATCTCACCTCGCAGCGGGCCGCGCAGCCGGCGAAAGACCTGGCCGGCGTCGCGGGCGTCGCTCTTGGCGGCGACGCAATGCTGGTTGTAGCCTGGGTAATCCCCGGCCTCGAGCAAGGCCATGCCCACTTCCAGTCGCCGGCGGGCGCGAGCCAGCCCTTCCGCGTCAGGCGGGAAGGCGACCTCGGGCGGGTCGCCGTAGCCGAGGCCGTGGTGAAAGGCGTCGGCGGTGGAGACCACGACGGCGTCCTCGGCCAGGCGGGCCAGCTCATCGAAGCCGGGCAGGCGGTCCGGCTGGCCGCCTGCGAGGTAAGGGTACCGCTCGACGACCTCGGGCCCGCGGATCCCGCGGCGGGTCGTCTCCGCCTGCCAGAAGTGGCGCCAGGGCACCAGCACATGGTCATATTGCCACTCCTGGCGTGGGCCGGGGAGGCCCGGTCCCTGGATGCCCCAGTGACGAAAGCCGGCCGGATCCGCCCCGGCGGCGACCCGCTGGCGGGCGATCTCCATCTCCTCGTCGAAGGCGTGCAGGACGCTCACGACGAGCACCCGGTCGGCGCCGCTATCGAGGCAGGCGTGGACGGCGGCGGCGATCTGGTGACCGCAGTCGGCGATGCCGGCATGGGGGAAGACGACGACACCACCGGCGGCCAGCAGCCCGGCCAAATCCCAGCGCCGAGCCTCTTCCAGGCAGCGCAGGGTTCCCTCATGGCCCAGGGCCACACGCTCGCGCGCGTAGAGGGCGTTGATCTCCTCGCGCAGCTGGCGCCGGTTCAATTGGGACATAGGTGCCTCCGCGGTGGCGACGGACTGGGCGCCAGTATACACCAGCCGGCGTCGTTGCGGGGATGATCCTGCCGCCGCCGGGCCGGGACAGGATTCAGGACATCTGTCTAGAGATCCGGTGGGGAGCACGTGCTACGCTGTCGGAGAGGGGCGCTCCTAAGGCGCATAGCCGGTCATCTCCACGTAGCCGCGGGCGCTCACCGGGAGCCCGGCGCGGGTGCCATCAAAGGCGGCCGCCCCCTCCCAATAGGTCGTGGAGACGATCAGCTCCTGATTCGCGAGCAGGGCCTCCCCCGCGATGGCCAGGTCGAGGCGCGGCACGCGCAACGCCCAGGCGCGGGGGTACGTGGCGTCGCTCGCCGGGCTCCGCCAGGTCTCCTCGACGGTCAGGCGCCAGTCGCCCAGCGCCAGCGGCGTCACCGCCCCGTCGGCGGCGATGAAGCTGCCGCTCGACCATGGCTCCAGGCTACCATCCGCCCGGCGGATTTCGAAGAGCATCAGGGCCGTGCCGTCGTCGAACTGGAGCGAAAACCAGTCCCAGCCGATCGCCCCCTCTTCCAGCGCGCTGGTGCTGTACTCGTGGTCCTTCCAGGCCTGGCCGGTCACGGCGAACGCCTGGTCGCCGACGGTCACGGTCCCTTCGGCCCGCTGCTGCACGAGCGAGTAGTAGTAAGAGGCGTTGCCCACGGCAGCGCCCTTCTGGCTCAGGCCGCGGTCGCCGTGCAGAACCGGGGGCAGAGTCTGCGTCAGCGTCAGGTCAAGGGCCACCTCGTCCGTGGCGGCCTGCAGGCGTACGCGCCCGTCCGCGGTCTCCTCGGCGCGCCAGTCGTTCACCCACACTTCGTAGGGGACGGCGGCCGCCCCTGCCAGGCCGGCCGCGCCCCGCGCGAACTGCTCGGCCGGGTAGAAGGCCTCGCCGGCGATGTCGCTGATGGTGAAGTGGGCGAAGTAGACCTGGTTGGTGGTCCAGGAGGTCAGTTGGTCAGTTGGTTCAGTGGTCTGTGAAAGGGCAAGCGGGTTGGTTGGACTTGCGGACTCCGCACTCCGCGCTCTGCGCTCCGCACTTGCGGTAAGCGCGGTGCGGAAGAAGGTCAATTGGAAGCCGAACTCGCGTCCTGCGGCTGTGGCCAGATTACCGGTGTAGTACCACCACTCGGTCTGGTAGTCGGGGTGGGGGCCCAGGTCGCGGGGAAACTGGATGGCCCCGGGCTCGGTGGCCCGAGCGAAGCCCTCGACGTCGTCGCCGGAGAGGGCGGCGATGAAGTCGGTGGAAGCGGCCGCTTCTGGGGCGGCGCGGTCGCGCCACCAGAGCGCGGAGAGGCCGACGATGACGGCCAGGGCGATGAGGAGGGCAAGTGGGCGCGTTCTCATGGCGCGGTCTACTCCTGCCGGATGGCGGTGGCGATGACGGTGCGCCCCAGGCGCAGCGACGGGTAGATGCCGGCAAGCAGCGCCGCCGCCAGGGCTACCAGGAACGCCTGCGCGAAGGTGCCGGGCTCCAGACGCATCTGGAGGGTCCAGCCAAAGGAGCGCACGTTGATCACGTAGATCAAGATCCAGGCGAGGACGTAGCCGGTTGGCATCGCCAGCAGCCCGGCCAGGGCGCCCATGAGGCCGGTCTCCAGCAGCGTCAAGCGCCAGAGCTGGCTTAGCGTCATGCCGGTGGCCCGCAGCACGCCCAACTCGCGCTCGCGCTCCAGTTGCAGGCTGAGCAGGGCGCTCAGCACGCCGATGAAGGCGACGACCGTGGCCAGGAGCTGCAGGGCCGCGGTGACGGCAAAGGTGCGGTCGAAGAGGTCCAATGAGGCATTACGCAGGCCTCGATTCGAGCTCACGCTCAGCTCCTGCCTGCCGGCAAACGCCGCCTGCATGGCCCGCGCGGTCTCGTCTACGTCGGTGTCCGGCGTGACGAAGGCGGCAATGGTCGAGATCGCCTCGTCGTTCCACAACGCGCGATACCGCTCGCTGCCCATCCAAATCGTCCCCTGGTCGGAAGCGTAGTCGTAAAAGACGGCCAGCACGGGGAAGGCGCGCGGCCCGTCCGGGGTCATCAGCGTGATTGGGGCCGGCGGCAGATCGAGGCCTTCGCGATTGAGCAGCGGCTCGGAAATGATGACCCCCTCGCCGGCCAACAGGCGCGACCATAGGCGCCGCCCATCGTCTTCTGCCCAGAGGTAGGGGCGGTTGTCGCGGGCGATGTCGCCGCTCACGGCCAGGAGATCAACCTCCCGCCCGAAGGCCGGCGCCAACACCGAGACGTTGCGCGCGGTAACCGCTTCGGTGACGCCCGGCCAGGCCGCCACCTCGGCGACGATGTCGTCGCGGATGGTGCCTTCGACGCGTGTGGCGCTGGCCGCCGGCGGCGAAATATAGAGGTCGGCTCGCAGGGTGGCGGCGAGCCAGGTCTCCACGGTGCCCCGGAAGGAACCGATCATGATGGAGACGCCGATGATGACGGACACGGCCGTCATCAGAGCGGCGATGGCCACCGACGTGCGGCTGAGCGAGCGGGAGATGTCTCGGGGCGCCAGGCGGCCGAGCGGGCCCAGGAAGCGTCCGCCCACCGGCGCCAGGCGCTCCATCAGCCAGAGCGTGATCGGCGGGGTGAGCAGGGCAAAGGCGATGAGCACGGCGAATAGGCCGGTAAAGGTAATCAGCAGACTCACGCCGGGCAGCCACAGAAGCAAGGCACCAAAGGCCGACAGCCCCAGCCAGGCGACGATCAGCCATGGCAACAGCCGGCGCGCCTTGCTTTCGAGCGTGGAGCGACGCAGGCCGCTGGCCGGTGCGGTGCGGGCCGCTTCCAGCGCTGGCGGGAGCGAGGCCACCACCGCCGCGCCGATGCCGATCACCAGGCCGCGGATCAGCGTCGCCGCGGGCACGGTCACCTGCTGCACGTTGACCACGAAGTAGAGGTCATTGATGGTCTGCGTTACCAGGCGTACCATGCCCTGGCCAAGCACAACGCCAAGGCCGACTCCCAGGCTGGCGCCGATGGCCCCGAGGAAGGCCGCTTCGGCGAGGATGAGCAGGCCAAGCTGGCGGGCGGTCACGCCCAGGGCGCGCAGCACGCCGAACAGGGACCGCCGCTGCACGACGCTGAAGGTGACGGTGTTGTAGATGAGAAACATGCCGACGACCAGCGCCAGAAGACTCATGGCGGTCAGGTTGAGTTCGAAGGCATTGGCCATCTGTTGCACGGCGTTGCCGCGCGCCTCGGCGGTTTCCAGGCGCACGCCTGCCGGCAAGATGGCCCGAATGGGTGCCAGATCGGCCTCGTCATCGGCGATCAAGTCGATGTAGCTGAGCGTGCCTGGCTGGCGGAAGATCGCCTGCGCGTGGCCGATGTCGGTAAATAACAGGTTATCCAGCCCGCGGCGCGTGATCTCATCCTCAGTCTGAATGAGCCCGACCACGCGAGCCGGGATGCGCTCGCCGGCGAAGATCAGGGCGAGGTCGTCCCCCGGCGCCAACCCGACGCGCTCGGCCATCTCCGCTGACAAGATGACGGCATTGGGCTCAGTCAGGAAGGGGGCCAGGCTGAGCGCGCCGTCGTCCGCATTGAGGTAGTCGCGGAACGGGGGCTCGGCGAACGGGTCCACGCCCACCAGGCGGAGCGCCTGCTCGCCGACCGCCGGGGCGGTGACAATCCCCTCGACGATTGGAGCGGCCCGCTCATAGCCCAGCTCGCGCCGCAATTGCACGTAGAACGCCTGGGACACGCCTGTTGCGCCGCCCAACAGGCGGTGAGTGGTCTTGCCAGCAATGGTGTCAGTCGACAGCTGAAAGGCGCGCCGCGCGGAGCCGCTGGCCAGGTCGATCGAGACCATCATGGCCACCCCCAGCGCCACGCCCAACACGAAGAGGACGTATTGCAGAGGGCGGCGCCGCAGCCGGCGCCAGCCGGTGCGGAAGAGAGGAAGCGTGCGTGTGGGAGCGGTGGCCATGATCGAACGCGGCGGCCTGTGGCCTCAGGCCGGCTGCCCCGATGGGATGGGCTGCCCGGCCTGCCCATTGGCCGCGTGGATTGCCGGCACGCCGTCGGGCACCAACAGCCCATCCTGAATGTGGAAGACGGCGTCGGCGTACGGCACCACCTCCGGGCTGTGTGTCGCCATGAGCAACGTCTTGCCCGCCCGGCGCGTCATCTTCAGGAGAAGCTGGAGGACGGCCGCGCCGGTCTCCTCGTCCAGGTTGCCGGTTGGCTCGTCGGCCAGTACAAGCAGCGGATCGTGCGCCAGCGCGCGGGCGATCGCCACGCGCTGCTGCTCGCCACCGGAGAGCCGATCGGGAAAGGCGTCGCGGCGATCGGCCAGGCCGACCTCAGCCAGCAGCGCCATCGCGCCCTCCTCGACCCGGCGCCGGTCCCGGCCGGCCAGCTCCTGTGGCAGCGTGATGTTCTCCAAGACGGTCAACGTCGGGATCAGATTGAAGAACTGAAAGACGAATCCGGTGCGATCGCGGCGAAACAGGGTGCGCTCCTGGTCCCGAAGCCGGGTCACGTTCACACCGTCGACCACGATCTCGCCTGCGTCAGGCACCTCGATACCGCTGATCAGATTGAGAAGCGTGCTCTTGCCGCTGCCGCTGCGGCCAAGGAGGACGATGAACTCCCCGGCCTGAAACGTGGCCGTGACCCCACTCAGCACCAGTCGGCGCTGCCGGCCCTCTTGAAATGCCTTGCTCAGGTTGCGGAGCGTGACAATGGGTTGCTTACTCATACGACCTCTCCGGCTCACCACCGGCCTACGCTCGCCATCCGAAATGGATCGCTACCTATCCGCAGGATAGCAGGACAGGTCTGTTTGTCAAGGTTTTGTAAAGCTATTTCTCATCCTTCGCCGCATCAACGTTGGCGGTCCCGCGCCAGGCTGCGCGCCCAGGCCAGGATCTGGCGCCAGAGGCGGGGCGAGAAACGGCGGCGCGGGCCGAGTTGCGCCAGGGTGCGCCAGACCAGGGAGAGGCTCGTCGCTGCCGGGTAGACGAGAAAGCGGGGCTCGTCGATGACCTGACTCTGCCGGACGAGATCCTCGAGCCCCTGGAGTTGCCAGGTCGCGCGCGAGGGCTCGTGGGCGTCGGCCACGGCCTGGGTCAGCACGGCCGGCAGGCTCTCGCCGGCGGGGCGGGGCAGCTCCGGGCGAAAGCCCAGGCAAAGCACCAGATAGCCCTGATGACGGGCCCAGTCCTGCAGACGCCCCAGGAGCATCGCCTGGCTTCCCGGGCGGACACGCCGGCGGTGTCGCAAGAGGTCCAGGGCCACGCCGTGGGCGGGGAAGCCGGGCCGGAAGGTGAGGAACGCCGTTGGGTAGCCAAGGACGGTGTAGAGGACGATAGCGTGGCTATCGCGCACGTAGCCGACATCGAACGGCTCCGCGTTCAGCCGGTCGCCCACCGACCCAAGCAGCGACAGCCAATCGTCGTGGATGTAGCCAAGAAGGTCGAGCAGGCTTTCCGGCAGCGGCGGGGTGTGCACGACGGTCTGGTAGCCCAGATCGTGCAGGTGGCGGATCTCCGGCGAGGCGTGGTCGGCTGCCCGGGGTGGGGGACCGCTGAGATTGACCATCACTTCCTGGCCGACCGGCAGCGCGCTGAAGCCGGCGGCCCGGTAGGAGGGCAACAGCTCGGGGGATGCCTGGTAGTAGGACACGTTCCAGTCGTGGCGCCGGCAATGCTCGCGAAACGCGGCGATCACTCCTGGCTGGTCGTCCTCGGGGCCGATCGGGTCACCGAGGGCGACGGCTGTGCGCCGTTGCACCGTGTAGGCGACGACCGAGCCTCCGGGTGAGAAGAAGTAGGCCTTGTCAGAGAGCAGAGCCAGACGGGCAAGCGCGTGGCGGCCGTGTCGGGCCACGATGGCCGCGGCTCGCCGCCGATCGTGGGTGCTGGCCGGTCCCCGCACGAGCACCGGCCGCAGCAGCATCACCAGGGCATAGGCGAGCGTGCCGGCACCAACCACGTAGATGGTATCCACGAAGTAGCTGTTGAGGTCGGTGAGCGGCCGGGGCGTCGGGCCCTGAAAGACGGTCAACGTCTGGCGCACGGCGTCCGCGAGCACGAACGGCACACCTCGATACTGGCTGAGCAAGTAGAAGCCGGCGGTCCCATAGGCCAGGGTAAACGCCAGAGCGGCGACCAGCACCACCAGGCCCTGACGCGCCGACGGGCGATCCGAAATGGCCAGGAAGTGGCGGCGCTGGGACCAGAGGTAGAGAGCCAACAGCCCGGCCAGAATGGCGGTCACCGCCGCGCCCCGCGCCCCGTGGCTGGCGGCGCTCACCAGGAGCACGCCGAGCGTGATCGTCCAGGCGGCGCGCTTGTGCCGCCAAAGGCCGCTGGCCAGCACGAGGAGGGCGAAACCGGTGAGCGCCGAGGTGACGCGGCTGCCATGCCGCACGAGCAATGGCGAGAGTTGGGTCAGCGTCTCCACCTGGGCGGTCAGCGCCGGACTGAGGGCGGCCAGGACGTTGATGGCCCCGAGGACCGCCGTCAGGGTGGCGGCCAGCTGGACGTTGCCGGCTTCCGCCAGGGCCCGCTCCGGGCCGCTGAACATGCGCAGCCGCTGCAGCAGCACGAAGCCGACGAGCAAGGGGAGCCAGAAGGAGATGCCCCGAAAAGCCAGCGTGATGACCGTGCCGGCCTCGGCGCTCAGGCCAAGCGAGACGTAGACCAACGGCATGATCGTCTCCACGATGCCGATGCCGTTGGGCGTGGGTGAGATGATGACGAAGAGAAAGGTCATGGCGTAGCCGGCGAGCACGGTGCCGGCACGCAGGGGCTGATCGAAGGCCAGGAACAGGGCGCCCAGACAGAGGACGTTGGCCAGGTGGAGGGCGACGGCGGTGGCCAGCAGACGGCGCAGCCGATCCGGGTGGACGGCGACGGCCTGTCCGGCCGCCGCGAAGTCGACGGCCATCTGTGCGGCCCAATCCGCCGGCAGTAGCTCGGACCGGCGCGCCAGGCGGCCGGCCTTGTTGACCACCGCCTGGACGCCAGTGAAGAACTGGCGCAGCAGTGAGGGTCGAAACAGGCCCAGGGCGATGACACCAATCATGCTGCCGGCCAGAAGGAACATGAGGCCCGCGCTGACCAGCTCCAGGACGGTCAGATCGCGCTGGAGCAACAACAGCACGAGCCCGATGCTCAGCGTCAGAGCGAAGACGCCGTAGTAGGCGGCACCACCGAGGATGGTGCCGGGCGCCGCGCCGGCGGCCGAGCCGCCGCGCCGGCGGATGTCTTCGATAAACAGCGCCCAGCCGGCTGTGCCCGCGGTGGGCGTCGTCGAGTTGATGAACAACGTGGCGAAGGTGATCGGCAGCATGTCCCGCAGGCGGGTTCGTATGCCGATGAGCAGGAACGCGGCGCGGAAGAGGGCGGCGAACAGGACGTAGAATGCCATCTCGAGGGCCGTCGCCGCCAGGATCCAGGGCCACCGCCCGCGGGCCAGCGTTTCCAGCAGCATCTCGATCTCCGCCAGGTGGCGGATGATGAAGGAGAGAAAGGCGACGACGAGCCCGCCCAGAAGGGCGCGCCGACCCAGCGCCAGGAGGCGGGCGCGGGTCGTCGCGCGACGGCGCGCGCGGACCACCGGGTCGTGAGAATGGGGGGCCGCCATGGGGGTCGATTGTAGCCGATGGCTACCGCGGCGCACTCGCCCTGGCAGTTGACCGACCCCCGGGGCTCATATACCATACGGCCACTCGCGGCGCCGGCGTCTGGCCGATCGTCGCGATCGGAAAGCCATGAAGCGCACGGCGATCATCGCCACTCTGCTGACGTTCCTCTCCTTCCTCCTGGTGCTGGCGGCTGCCGTCGTCTTTCTCCTTCAGGGGAGACAGGCGCTACGGTCGGAGATGGCCACGGTGTCCGCGGACCGCGAGCGATTGGGGGACGCGCTCTGGGCTGCCGAGTCGACGGTGCTGGCCCAGGAGGCGGCGGTCGCTACGCTCAGCGCCGAGGCCACGGCCGGCGCGGTGGCCCAGGCAACCACTCTGGCGGAGCAGGCGGCGGGCGCCGAGGCGACCCGAGCCGATCTGGAATCGGCCCTGGCCACGGCGGAGGCGTTGCCCCCCGGGGGGCCGATGGTCGTCGTGGCGGCGCCCGTGCCGATGGAACCCCTGCCGTCCGATCGCCCGGTGACGGTCCTGGTGGCCGCCAGCGACCCGACCGGCGTGGCCGCCTTGAACGTTACCGTCGACGGGGAGGCCCTCCTTTCCCTCAGCCCGGCCGACGAGCCGCT
>JBFGLK010000009.1:0-15805 GCA_041576195.1 Promineifilaceae bacterium (SeqCode) | reverse complement strand
TCATCGGCCAGCTCAGCGCGCTGAAGCCAAACGAGCCGGTGCCATTCACCTATCCATGGGACGATCCGGCGGCCACGAACTTTCTGATTATGCTCAATGAACCGGCCGGGGGTGGCGTCGGTCCGGAGCAGAATATCGTGGCATTCAACAGCGTCTGCACGCACCAGGGCGGTCCTCTTGCCGGGCAGTTTCAAGGCGACAAGGGGATTGCCGGCCCTTGCCCCCTACACTGGACCACCTTTGATCTGACCCGGCATGGCATGGTGATCAGTGGTCACGCGACGCAGGGCTTGCCCCAGATCATGCTGGAGTTAAGCGGGGACGACATCGTGGCTACCGGCGTCATGGGGCTGATCTTCGGCTATATTGACAACAACCAGAATCCGGCCGGCTAGCGCGAGAAACAGACAGGCGATGGGGCAGTGGCCAGCGCCCCGCCACTGAGGAGAATATCCAATGACAGACGACTATACCCCCCAGGACAACGTCCCAATACCGCCGCCCAACGCCACGGTCCATACGACGGCGTGCGACTATTGTGTGGTGGCTTGCGGCTACAAGGTCTACACATGGCCGACGGACGGCGCCAGTGGTGGACGAGCCGCCGACCAGAACGCGTTCGGCCGGCCGATTGGCAGCATTCTCGGCCCCTGGGTCAGCCCCAATCAGCACAACATCGTCTCCGTCAATGGGCGGCCACACCAAGCCGTGGTGGTGCCGGACTTCGATTCGACCGTGGTGAACCGCACCGGCAATCACTCCATTCGCGGCGGTACCCTGGCCCTGAAGTGTTATAACCCGGACACGCCCACGCGCGACCGCCTTCAATTCCCGCAGATTCGCGTCAACGGTCGGTTGGAGCGTGTCGACTGGGACACGGCGACAGAGGTCATGGCCGCCGTCTCCAAGCATGTGCTCGCCCGCCATGGCGAGGCCGCCTGGGCGATGAAGACGTACTCGTATGAGTTCTACGAGAACACCTATGCCATCACGAAGCTGGCGTTCAACAGCATCAAGACGCCCGCCTACTCCCCCCACGACAAGCCCAGCGCGGGCAACGATACAGCGGGGATTGACGATAGCGGCCTCGTCACGTTTAGCGCCAGCTACCAGGACATGGCCGACGCCGACGTGCTGTTCATCTCTGGAACGGACCCATTTGAGACCAAGACGATCGTCTTTACAAGCTGGATCATGAACGGCCCAAAGCTGATCATGGTGCTACCCCGTCGCACGGCAGGCGTCGCCTACGCCGAACAAACAGGCGGCCTCTTCCTGCATATTAATCCCGGCACTGACACGCTATTGCACCTGGCGCTGATCCGCTACATCCTCGAGCAGGGCTGGGAAGACGCGGCCTTCATCGAGAAATGGATCGCCTCGAGCTGGGAGATCGAGATGGGCATGGGCCGGGGCACCCGGAACACGCCCTGGCAGTGGCGCACGACCTGGGGCCGCCTCGGCTCTGACTATGCCGGCTATCGCGACTGGATTCTCAGTTATGAGCCGGCGACACTGGCGTTCGCCGCTGAGGTTACGGGCATCCCGGCCGAGCAGATCGTCAAGGCGGCGGAGATGATCACCGGGGCAGGCGGCGAGCGGCCGAAGACCTCGTTCGTGTTTGAGAAGGGCAATTACTGGTCCAACAACTACACCAACACCGCCTCTTATGCAGCGTTGGGTCTGATCAACGGTGCCGGCAACCGGCCCGGCCGCGTCATCAGCCGCATGGGCGGGCATCAGCGCGGCTGGATGGGCGCCGGCTCCTATCCACGGGAGAAATCGCCCGAAAAACTGCCTGGCCGCCGCAAGCGGGAGCTGGACCTGGACCGCTGGGTGGAGGCGGGCCAGGTGCGGTTCGCTTGGGTAATCGGCACGACCTGGACGGGCGCCATGGCCGCCAGCCAGGCGTTCGAGCAGCGATTCCGGGCGATGACATCCGGGCATCCCGTGCAGGTCACGAGCCTTGACAAGCAGGACATGATCGACACGCTGATCCGACGCGTGGATGAGGGGGGAATGGTGGTGGTCAACTCGGATCTGTACCCGGTGGTGCCTATAGGCACGGAATTCGCCGACATTGTGCTGCCGGCGGCTGCCTGGGGCGAGCATGACGCCGCTCGAAACAACGGCGAGCGCCGCCTGCGCCTATACTCCAAGTTCTATGACGCGCCCGGTGAGGCCCAGCCAGACTGGTGGGCGATCGCCCGGTTCGCACAGAAGATGGGCTTCGAGGGGTTCGACTGGGAGGATGACAATGCCGTCTTCGAAGAGGCCGCCCGCTTCAGCCGTGGCGGCTGGCGTGACTACTTCGTCCTGGTCTGGCGAGCGCGCCAGCTCGGGATGAAGGGGCACGAGTTGCTTCGCACGTTGGGAACCCAGGGCATTCAGACGCCGATTCGCTGGGTTGACGGCGAGATGGTGGGCACGGTGCGACTGCACGACAGCGCGCTGCAGCTGGGCGCGCCCGAAGGGCCGACGATGCACCACAAGTGGCTCACCCACTTTCACTCACACTCCGGCAAAGCCATACTGAATAAGTCGCCCTGGGAGCTCTTCAGCGACTTCTACGAGCGCGTGACGCCGGACCGGAGCCGCGGCGAAATGTGGATGACGAGCGGGCGGATCAACGAGATTTGGCAGTCCGGCGCGGATGATGTGCGCAAGCCGTACATCCTAAACCGCTGGCCGGACACCTGGGTGGAGATCCACCCGGATGACGCCGCCGAGTTCGGCATCGAAAGCGGCGATGAAGTGCGGATGTGGAATGATGACATCCTGGTACAACACGGTGGCTGGGTCCTGGTTAAAGGCAACGACATGTCGTTCAGCAGTCTGATGGACCAGGGCCTGATACACACCGCCAGCGGTGACGTCAGGGCGGTGGCCATCGTTACCGCCGACGTGAAGAAGGGCGTCCTCTTCACGAACTTCCTTCACCCGTCAAGCCCGTCTAACTCGCTGGTGCATCGCGTGCCAGATCCCATCACGAACGCCTACCGCTTCAAGCTGGGCAAGGCCTTCATCGAGAAGGTGGGCGAGTCACCTTACAAGAACTCCTTCGAGGCGATGACGTTCAAGGACCGTACCACCAGGCCGCGGCAGGCCTAGGCGTCGGGTCCCGGCAGGGCTGCCGCATCACACGCGGCCTGACTCACTCGGTCGTTGTGCTGGTCAAGAGGGTTGTCAACGTTGTGCGGCGGCCTGACGTTGCCGGCACGCCCACACGCCCGAATTGGCGTTGGCGCCGGAGCGTCTCGACCGTGCGCCGGCGCGGGCCTACGTGTCCGACCCCCGGGCGCGAGCATTGCTCAGAACGCGTCGATCACGGTGATGCCGACGCCCGGGAAGCTGTCCATCGCAACGAGCGCGTCCAGTGCTTCTTCAAGGCGAATACGCCTGCGAACCAATGCCTCGGGCGACAGTTTGCCGGCGCGGATCATGGCCAGGAGCGCGGGATACCGGTGCGCCTGCATGCCATGACTGCCCAGGATCTCGAGCTCGTGGGCGATAACCCTGTCCATGGGCACGGCGGGATGCCGCTGATCCGCCGGCAATAGGCCGACCTGGACGTGCTTGCCCCGCTTCCTCAGGTTGGCGATCGAGTTGAAGCACGTCGCGGGAGAGCCGAGCGCGTCGATTGACACGTGCGCACCGCCGTCCGTCAGCTCGACCACCCGGCGGACGACATCGTCGATCCGGGCGGCGTTGACCGTTGCCGCGGCTCCGACCGACCGGGCGAAGTCGAGCTTCGCGTCGTCGACGTCCACGGCGATTACGTTGGCACCCAGGGCGCCGGCGATCATGATAGCCGACAGACCGACGCCGCCGCAGCCGTGCACCGCCACCCACTGCCCGGCAGACACCGAGCCCTGCTCTACGATCGCCCGAAACGACGTCGCAAAGCGGCAGCCCAGGCTCGCGGCCGCCACGAAGCCAATCTCGTCTGGCAGCCGCACGAGATTGACGTCGGCGTGGTCGACGGCGACATACTCGGCAAACGAGCCCCAATGGGTGAAACCGGGCTGAAACTGCCGGTCGCAAACCTGGTGGTTCCCCGAAGCGCATTGGGGACAGCGCCCACAACCGCAGACAAAGGGCAGCGTGACCCGGTCGCCGTCCGCCCAGCGCGTGACGGTCTTGCCGGTGGCGGCGACGATGCCCGCAAGCTCATGGCCGGGGACATGAGGCGGGCGTATGTCGGGATCGTGCCCCATCCACCCGTGCCAATCGCTCCGGCACAGGCCGGTGGCCATCACCTGAATGACAACGCCTCCTACTGGCGGCGCCGGATCGGGCACATTCCGAATAGAAAGTGGTTCGCCGAACGCCTCATAGACGGCTGCCTTCATAATGCCACCTCCTCAAGCGGCTCGTGCCGCTCACTCCGCGCGCCTCGCCCTGGTCAGGAAGTCGATCATCAGCACATTGAAGGCTTTCGGGCACTCCCGATTCACGGCATGCCCGGAGCCCTCACGGCGTATTCTCCCTGAGGGCAGAGAGCGGCGCTCGCCGCCGCGTGCTCCCTTGGCCAGAAGGGGCTCTCCTCGCCGGCGACGAACAACACGGGAACATCCAGCTTCCGAATCGTGTCCCGCCAATCCGCATCCGTCTGATCCAGGAGCAGCGGCTTCGTGCCCTCACGGTCGAAGCGCAGGTACTTCGGCCCTCGGATCAGCATCGTCAGGATGATCCTCACGTTCAAGGGTTTCTTGTTTGGTCCGGAGAGCGGGCTGTCGAAGTATGTGGGGCGCGTCACCTCGGTCAGGCCCACCATGCCGTATGGCCAGTCCTCGCTGTTGATCAGCTTCGGCGTCTGGTCGATGCTGATCAGACCGTGAAGACGGGCCGTGCCGAACTGCGAGACGAAGGACCACATCGTGGCGGCGCCTTGAGACTGGCCGACGAGGAACGCCTTCTGGATCGGCAGATGCCGCAGGAGCGCGTCAAGGTCCTGGCCGTGGGTCGCCATATCCTGCCCGAAGGGCGGATTGTCCGAGCTGCCGTGGGACCGGCGGTCAAAGGCAATCACGCGGTAGCCGTGCCTGAGCAAGACCCTCTCCTGGTCGACCCAGGAGGTCGCCGGAGCCGAGTAGCCGGCGATGAGGACAGCGGCCATGCCGGCACCCCTATCCGAATACCCCAGTTTCACGCCATCGTCGGTGGTGAAGTGTTCATTCTCATCTTGAGTCGCCTCGCTGCTTCCCCGGAAAGACGCCGGTGCCCGTCGCCTGGGTGGAGCGCAGTCGGCCGCCAGCCGCGCCATGCCATTTTCCCTCGTTTTGGCGACGACGCACGCGCCGCCCGGTGCGCATCGTCGGCGGGCGTGGCCGGCGGCGCCAACGCAGTGCCGATTGACGTACAATAGGTGACGCCTTTGCGCGTCTGCCGGGCTCGAGTGCATCGAAGAGGCGCGACGGCGGCATTACATCCGACCCGGAAGTCAGCCGGTTCATCAGCAAAGGGGAAAGTAGATGTCGAGTGAATCCAGGGCTGTGGTGGAACGATTCTTTTACGAGGCGATCAACGATCGCCGGTTGGAGATCCTGTCCGAAGTCCTGTCGCCAGACTTCCGGGGCAATATCCTGGAGTACGAGCAAACCTGGAATACGAGGGAAGAGCTCACAGAGATGCTGGCCGGGGTGTTTGTGGCCTTCCCGGATTACCACCAGGTGATTCACGACTGGATCGTCGAGGGCGACAGGGTCGTGGCCCGCTGGACAACGACCGGGACGCACCTCGGGCCATACAGCGGCGTCGCTCCAACTGGCAAGGTGATCCACGAGCACGGCATTGACATCTTCCAGGTCGTCGATGGCCAGATCGTGGCCCACTGGGTCGAGCTGGATCTGCTGGGGATTCTGCAGCAGATGAACGCGGTGACGGTGCACCGGGAGAAGATGAATCCCTAGTCTTTGCTGAGTCGAGGAGTTTCAAAGCTCGCACCTCGAGACAGGTCCTTTGCCTACCTCGGTGCGCCGTGGGAAGCCTTCACTGCCGGCCGCACATGGCTGACAAGCCGGCATTGTGATGACGTATCAGCGACCAACTAATTCGAGAATGGCGGGACGTCTCGCCAGCCCGGCAGCACTCCCAAGTAGAAGAAGGCCAATCCATGCCCCCAGGCCGCCAAAGCTCCCTCCTGTCTTTCTGACCGTAGTACGCTCCAACGCTATCGCCGTAGGATCCGAGGCCCACACGTATTTCAGGTCCTTGTTGCCATTGTCGTAATAGGATATGGCCGGGTTGCCATTGACCACAGCCAGAGAGGTGTAGAAGCCTACATCTCCCGTCGTGTCAACGTCGACCGGGGTGCCCCAGGCGGAGCCGCTTGCGTCTGTTGCCCGCACGTAGTTCAGGTCTTTGTTGCTCGAATCGTAATAGGATATGGCTGGATTGCCACTGATGACGGCCAGAAAAGCGTAGAAGCCCACATCGCCAGTCGTGTCAATACTGACCGGGGTTCCCCAGGTAGCGCCGATCGCATCGGCTGCCCGCACATACCTCAAGTCCTTATTGCTTATGTCATGATAAGCGATGGCGGGGTTGCCATTCACGGATGCCAGCGAGGCATACGAGCCCACATTGGCAATCGTATCCACACTGACCGGCGTTCCCCAGGTGGTGCCATTCGCTTCAGTGGCTCGCACGTACTTCAGGTCCTGGTTGCTTTCGTCATGATAGGAGATGGCCGGGTTGCCGTTGATGACTGTCAGCGATGTATAGAGGCCCACGTTGCCAGTCGTGTCAATGCTGATCGGCGTGTCCCAGCTGCTGCCAATGGCATCTGTAGCCCGGACGTATTTCAGGTTGCCGTTGCTCGAATCATAATAGGAGATGGCGGGGTAGCCATTGATGAGTGCCAGCGACGTGTACAAACCCACTATGCCGGTGGTATCAATACTGACCGGCGTGTCCCAGCTGCTGCCCGTTGGTTCGGTAGCCCGAACGTAATTCAGGTTGCCATTGCCCGAATCGAAATACGAGATGGCCGGATGGCCATTGACGACTGACAAAGAGGTGTACCATCCTACGTCTCCGGACGTGTCGACACTCACCGGCGTGCCCCACGTAGCGCCTGTTGAATCTGTGGCTCGCACGTATCTAAGGTCCTTATTGCTGCTGTCGTAGTATGAGATGGCCGGGTTTCCATTCACCACAGCCAGTGAGGTGTGTTGGCCCACATCGGCGCTGGTGTCAACACTGACCGGCGTGTTCCAGGCAGCATAGGCGATCCCAGCGCTGACGAGCAACAGCAGCGCCAGTCCTGCGAGGAGCACTATTCGTGTCGGAAACCGCCCCGACATGTTCTCCGCTCCCAATTCGCCCACAGGTCAACAATGAGTCTATGGCCGAGTCGGATGATCCAAGGCATGCAATCCGTCGGAGTGCGCCGACGGTTCGCTGGCTCTTTCACCATTCTAGACGCACTCGTGGCCGGGTTGAATAGGACAAAGGGGACACCGCCTCCAACGAATTGGCCGGGCCTCCGAGACGGCCCGAACGCGAATGCTCGGACACGGTCAGTCCAATGGACGCTTTTCTGTGAGGAAGCGCTGCATGGCCCCGTTCTGGATGGGCCGCGTTGGCACATCTATGGGCGGAAGGTCAGGGCGTGCCGGCAGCAGCATAATCAAACGCCTGGCTGGCGCCCGCGTCCACGGCTGTCCTAAGCCGCAGTCGGTCGCCCCTATGGGCAGGCAGCGCGATGCAAGAACTTCCGACACTCCTCGTCGGATAGCTCACGGGTAAGGCGTGCCTGGGCCATGGCCACCAGCTCGTCGAGCGACTCCGCGTACAGACGCACGGTCCCGTCCGCGCCGGCGGTGGCCAGGCGCCTCCCGTCCGGGCTGAACGAGACGCCATATACGTTGCTCATGTTGCCATACAGGCTGAACAGCTCCTCGCCCGTCGCGACATTCCACACCTTCGCCAACCGGTCGAAGCCGGTGCTCGCCAGCCTCGTGCCATCCCTGCTGAAGTGGACGCGCAGCACCAGACCCGCATGGCCGGAGTAGGTGCGCAGCCGACGGTTCGCCGCCAGATCCCACAGCGTGATCGAGCCGTCGAAGTGGCCCATGGCCAGTGTCCGGCCATCGCCGCTGACGGCCACGCCATAGACTTCCTTGCCGTCGGATGAAAAACGGCGCAGCTCTTGGGCCGTCGCGGCGTCCCACTCGAAGACGGTGCCATCGTGGCCGCCGGTATAGACGGTCTCTCCGGTCGGGGCAAAGGCCAGTCCAGGTGCGGAATTGCCGCGAAACGTCGCCATGGCGGCACGGCGATCCAGATCCCACACCGTTGCCGTACCGTCCCAGCTAGTGCTCCCCAGCCGGGCGCCGTTCGGGCTGAATGCCAGACCGGTTACCAGGGTCGTGTGGCCAGCAAGGCGCGCAGCAGGCTCCCCGCTCGCGGCATCCCAGACCCACACCGTGCCGTCGTATCCTCCGGCCGCGACGCGCGATTGGTCCGGGCTCACGGCCACGCTGGTGAAGCCCGGAACGCCGTCGTCGCCGGTTACGATGCTCATGACCAGGCGCCCCGTGCTGGCCTCCCAGATCCTGACCATGCCGTCAACACCGGCCGACGCCAGGCGGGCGCCGTCGGGGAAGTGGGCCACATCCCAGACAATGCCGTCATGGGCTGTGATCGTCAACACCTCGCGCCCGGGCGTCGCGTCCCAGACGCGGAGCCAGCCGTCGTAGGTGCCGGTAACGATGAGCGTGCCGTCGGGGCTGCCGGCAACGCCAATGACCGTGCTGGCGCCGCTGGTCAGGCTGAGAAGCTGCAGACCGCCGATGGGATCCCAGACGCGCGTCACCCCGTCCTGACCGGCCGTGGCCAGTCGCCCGTCCGCCAGGAAGGCGACATCATACATGCCGGCGGATCGCGGCAGGTTTAGCTGCTCCGCGCCGGTGGCCGCCTCCCAGATCCGCGCGCGACCATCCTCGCTGGCGGCGGCGAAGCGCTCACCGTCTGGACTGAAGGCGACGCTGTGGATGATGCCGCCCAGCGTCCTCGTGAAGACAATCGTGCCCGCCAGAGCGTCCCACAAGGTCACGACGCCCTCGTCGCCGCCCGTGACGAGGACGCGACCGCCAGGACCGTAGGCGATCGCCTTGGCCGGCAGCCCTGACGGCGGCAGCGTCAGCACCTGCTGCCGGGTGGCCACGTCCCACACAGCGGAGGCACCATCGATATTGGCCGCCGCCAGCCGCCGCCCATCCGGGCTGAAGCTGATCTGCCCGACGCCCAAGTTGTAGCCGACCGTTGTGCCTACGGACTCACCCGCCAGCGTGAACAGCTTCTCGCCGTTCGCCGGGTTCCAGAGCGAAATGCTGGTCACCCCGGCCGTGGCCAGCAGACGACCATCTGGGCTGAAGGCGATGCTATTGCCGAAGCCGAGCGACGCGTCCCGCGCTGCGAAGCGCGGCAACCCGGTCGCCAACTCCCAGACGGCGAAATCGTCAAGCGCGCCCATGGTGGCGGCCAGGGAGCCGTCCGGGCTGATAGCGACATCGGGCACGCCGCCCTCATGGGCTGGCAAGGCCCGGAGCAAGTGCATCTCTGGCACAGCCTGGCGCAGCGCATTACGCGCCTCCAGCGTGTCGGCCGTCTCCAGCGCCTGCAGCGCCAGGAGCACGCTGCGCTCGGCATCGACGCCCAGATTGGTGGCGGCCGCCGCGGCCAGCTCGCGCGAAGCCCCCAGACGTTCGGCCCGGGCTGTGCGCAGACCGAACACCAGGGCCGTTACGGCCAAGACCGCGGCGGCAAGCAAGGCAACTGCGAGCCAGGTCGCCCGCCGCCGCAGGCGCAAATTGGACTGCATCTGCTCGGTCGCCCGCTTCTGTTCCACCTGCGCCAGCCGGCGAGCCGCCTCAAGTTCCCGTTGACGCTGCGCCTCGCGTTCCCACGCTTCCTGTGCTTCCAGCGACTGCGATGCCTCCAGGAAGTTGCGCTCCAGCCTGTTGACCCCGTCCGCGTGGCGAGCGGCCCATTCCGCGGCCTGCGCCAGCCGCGCCCCGCGAAACAGGTCATCCGGGTCGCGCCCGTGGGCGTCCCACTCAACGGCCGCATCCGCCAGCTGGCGGTGGAGGCGCAGTCCGTCGCGGTCCTCCTCCAGCCACGCGCGTAGGGTCGGCCACTCACGAATGAGCGCCTCGTGGGCGACTTCCGCCGCATTCTGTTCCATGGTCACGAGGCGAGCATCAGCGAGCGTCGTAAGGACCTGGTGCACGGTCTCCCGATCGGCGGCCCGCGGAAGCAACTCGTCGATGGTGACCCGCCGCCTGGTGTCGGCCGTGTCAGCGTCGCCACTAAGTGCCGACAGGCGCAAGAAGATCTGGCGCGCAATCAGACGCTGTTCGCGGTCCAATTGGTCATAGAAGACAGACTCGGCTGTTTCCGCGATGGCGCCACGCACGCCCCCTGACGCCGCGTAGCCGCTCAGGGTCAACATCCGGCCGCGCCGCCGCTCCCAGGTCGCCAATAGCGCGTGCGAGAGAAGGGGCAGTGCGCCCGGCTCGGGGCCGTGCCCACGGTCCGCGCCCACGTCATGCAGCATCTGTTCCACCAGTCCTGGCTCCAGCTCCCAGTGGCCGCGTCGCGCCGGCTCCTCAATGGCGGAACGCAGCTCTTCAGCGTTCATCGGGTCGATAAAGTCCTGATGCTGCGCGACCAGTTGGCGCAGATGCGCGAAGCGGGCGCAGTGCGCGTAGAAGTCGGCGCGCAACACGACGACGACGACCGCCTTGCCTCCAGCCTGGCAGGCGGCTGTCGTCAGTTGGTCGACGAATACCCCTTGCTCGGAATCGCCGCGACAAAGAGTGAAGAGCTCCTCGAACTGGTCGACAACCATGAGGGCGTGGGTTGCCGCGCTTGCTTCCGCTGCCCCCCCCAGAGCGCGACTGAGCCGATCGGGCTGTTGAATCATCGCCTCCAACGTGCCCCTCGCCGACGCCGGGATCGGTGATTGCGCCTGTACGGTGGCCACCAATCTTTCCAACGGGTGGGCTGTTGGCGTGATGACGACGATTGGCCAGCTTGAGGAAGGAGCCTGCCGGCGTAGTGTAGGAATCAGGCCGGCCCGAACGACCGAGGACTTGCCGCTGCCGGAAGCGCCAACGACGGCCAGGAAGCGGCGATCGGACTCCGCCCTGGCAGCCAGTCGCGCTGCCAGCTGTGCCGATAGGGCATCGCGGCCGAAGAACAGGTCGGCGTCAGCCTCGTCGAAGAAGTGCAGCCCTTTGTATGGCGGCAGACCGGCGGTCGGCGCATCTTCACGACGAACGGCGTTGGCCAGTTCGAGCAGACGCGTCGCGACTTCGGGCTCCTTGTCGAGGCCGAGGACGGGCAGGAACCGGGCCGTCAGCGTGGCCAGGTCCGGCAGGCGTTCGTTGTTTTCCAGGCGGCAGATGTGGGTGTCGCTGTAGCCGACGGCGATGGAGAGCTCCCTCTGCGTGTAGCCGGCGCGGCGACGAACGTACTTCAGCAGGTCACCAAAGGTGGTGAACTGCGCCAGGGCAATGGCCACAGTGGCGGTCTTCATGCTCCTCCCTCAGGGTCCAGATGCTAGACGGATCTGGCCCACTACACATTATACGACTTTTCCATGCGTCCGGGGTAGTTGGCAAGTTCTGGCAAGAATCGCCGGCCCATTGTGTGTATGCTGTATCGAGCGGACCGAGAACACATCAAGTCCGCTCGCAAGGAGGTGCGACATGATAGGAGGCAAGGGTACTCGCGGCTTGGGAGCTCCATCGGATGAACCCTTCCTGCATTACCGCCACATCCTCATCGCCGCCGGCCTGTTCGTGGTCGTGGCGTTCGTCATCGCCATCCTGAGTGGTCGGTTCGAGACCGTGGGGCGCTCGGCAGAAACTGGCGGTGCGTCCGTTTCCAGAGCGATGGACTTGGAGATGCAATATGCCCAACCCTGGCTTGACAGGCAGGTGGCGGCCGCTTTGCCGGCACGTCCCGCCGGCGATGGCCTGGTAATGCAATATGCGCGGCCGTGGCTGGGCCTGGAGGCGGCCGCCGTCGTCCCGGCGCGACCTGTCGGCGACGGCCTGGTAATGCAATATGCGCGGCCGTGGCTGGAGCTGGAGGCGGCTGCCGGCATTGACACGTGCCCCATCGGCACAGGCCTGGTCATGCAGTATGCTGGGCCCTGGCTTGAGCGGCTCGATCGCCAGGCGCCGATTTGCGCCTCGCGCTGAGGCAGGTCTGGCGCCTGACAGGTCCCGGGCGAGGGCGTGAGCCACGCCGGATGGCGTCTATGATGCAATGAACCGCTGGCTACACCGCCAGCGGTTCATTCGTTTCCAGAGTGAATCGATAGTCTGTTCTTGACGACGAACGTCAGCTCGCGCACGGCTACCGGATGAGGCGGGGCCTGACCCGTCTTGGCCTGCGCCTCGCAAGATCTATACGTTCGATCGGGATGCTACTGCACTGTCACGCAGGCCGAGAACTCCGAGGTATTCCCGGCCGCGTCGGTCGCCGTCGCGGTGATGAACCAGCCGATCGGGACGCCGAAACCGACATTGATGGAGAAGGCGGCGTCGCCGTTGCCGTCTGTCGTCAGGGTGTAAAGCCCAAGCGGATAGCGACCCTGCCCGAAGCCCGTAATGCCGCAGCTCGGGTTGGCAAAGAACTCCACCGTGTACGTGGCGTTCGCCTGGCTGTTCAGATTGCCCACGAGATCTACGGACGATCCGGAGCGCGTAGCGGACGCGATGACCGGGTAGTTCTGAAACCGGTTCGGTCCATCGTCCAGGTCGCCAGGGTCGTTGGGGGTGACGCCGTCGAGGAAGAGCTCGATGCCCAGGATCGCATTGCCGAAGATGCGATTGGACCGAAACGTGTTCTCTGAACCCGACAGCATGTAGATGCCGCTGAACCCCGCCTCCACGGGATCGGAGTGGGGACCATAGCCGTTGTAGGCGATCAGGTTGCCCTCGACCAGGTTTTCGGTGGCCCCTGACACCAGCGCCACGCCATCGTTGCGGTTGCCGATGACGCGGTTCCGAATGAAGGAATTGTGCGACGTTCGGGTCTGCAGGCCACGGTCGTTGCCGAGTCCGAAGCCGCCGGTCGCCGTGGTGCCAACCCAGTTGCCTTCGACGACATTGCCCTCCGCCCCGTTGCCCAGGATGCGGACGCCGGTGGCCCGATTGCCCGAAATCAGATTGCGGGCGCCGGGCTCCGGCCCTCCCACGATGTTGTTGGGCGCTCCACTGATGGCCACTCCCCGGCCCTGGTTGCTCAGATAGTTCATGCCCGTGATGTCAGTGCCGATGTAGTTCCCCTGAATCCGGTTGCCCGAGGCCCCGTTGCCGGAGATCATGATGCCGCCGTTGTTGCCCAGACCGAGATTACCCGAGATGAGATTGCGGGAAACGGGCGTGAGGCCTCCGATGAGGTTGTCGGCGGAGTTGTCGATGAGGATGCCGCTTTGCCCGTTGCCGGCACCTGTGGCCCCCGTCACGTCGGTCCCGACATAGCAGCCTTCAATCACATTCCCGCCGGCGCCGCTCAGTAGGATGCCGTTGCCAGTGAAGTTCTGGACCACGAGACCGCGCAGCATGGTCTGCCCGCCGGTGACGGTGAGACCGCTGCCGGCAACCCCCTGGCCGTTCAGGACGATCAAGGGAGAAGCGACAAAACCCGGCTGGGTCCAGCCATCGAGAAGGAGCCCTTCAGTGATGGCCGGCAGCGGGGAGCCAACGACGATGGTCTGAACGCCGCTGTCGATGGCAAACGATACGGTATCCGGGCCGGGCTGGGCGTTGGCCTCCTGAAGCGCGGCTCGCAGTGTGCATTCGCCGCTGACGGTAGCGCATTGGCCGTCGATAACGGCATCTGGCTGGTCGCCGGTGCTCGTGACCACGAAGGCGGCCGATTGTCGCCCTGTCGACGAAGACAGACCGGACGTGAGACCGGCGATGGCCCGAGCGGTACCGAACGGGTTCACCAGCAAAACGGCGGAAATCGCGGCGAGCAGAACGAGAGAAAAGCGAGGCGTAGGTAGTGACATGAATTACTCCTGCCGGCATGCCATATCCCTGGACGCGAACGCCAGGGTCAGGACACGTGTCTAATTGTGAAAAGGCTGTTCTGCTCTAGTGGCAACAGGGCGCCCTATTGCGGCTTCCTGGCCCCAAGCATAGCACGCTTCCAGTCAACGCCCCGATCTTTTAAGGGACAGGAGAAACGAGGTGGCTCTCTTTCCCGGCCGCACTGGAGCGCAAGCCGCTTTCTTGACCCCGCGCCTTAGGCGATTCCCAACCCAGCCTGGCGCGCCATGACGATCGCCTCGGCCCTGCTGCTGACGTCGAGCTTGCCCATGATCGTCGACACCTGATTACGTATCGTCTTTGGGCTCAGCACCAGCCGCTCGGCGATCGCCCCATTGGTCAAGCCACAGGCGACGAGGTGCAGGATCTCCCGCTCTCGCGGCGTTAGTTCTGGAAACGGGTCATCCGGCCCGCCGACGTCGCCCTGGAGGTGCCGCATCACCTTCCTGGCGACGGCAGGACTGAAGATCGATTCGCCGTTGGCGACGGCGCGGATCGCCCGCAGCGTTTCCACGCCGTGCGCTCCTTTGAGAACATAGCCCTGCGCGCCCGCCTGGACCGCGGATATCACCGTGTCGTCGTCAAACATGGTCAGGATGAGGATGACGGGATGAGGTTGGACGCTGGTGATCTGGCGCGTGGCCTCGATGCCATTGAGCTCCGGCATGTTGATGTCCAGAAGGACGACGTCCGGCCGAAGCGAGCGGGCCATCCCTACGGCCTCCGTACCCCTATCCGCTTCGCCCACGACGATCATGTCGCTTTGTGACTCCAGCAGGGCTCGCAGCCCGAAGCGGAAGACGGGGTGGTCGTCGGCGATGAGGATCCGGATCGGTTGCGCTGTCATCGAAGCCTTCCTGACGGGTGGGTCCCGGACGGAGTCCAGCTCTATTCGCCAGCCAGCGGCAGCCAGACTTCCAGGGTCGTGCCGGCACCCTGTCTGGACGCTACTCGGATCTGACCGTTGAGCTCCGCCGCCCGCTCGCGGATCGACTGCAGTCCAACACCCGAAGCGTGCTCATCCGCAAGGCCCACGCCGTCGTCGATCACCGCGACCAGAAGCTGATCGCCGTCATACTGGATGCGCACGGTGGCCCGCGTGGCGTCCGCGTGGCGCACCACGTTCGTCATCGCCTCCTGGACGATCCGATAGGCCGCGGTCTCCACGGCGGCCGGCAATTCCGGCAACGGCTCGGCCGGCTCAAAGGCGAAACGCAAGCCGTTACTTCCCAGGCGCGCGGCGCTCTGGCGCAGAGCGGCTACCAGCCCCAACTCATCCAGCGTCGGCGGACGCAAATCATAAACGATGCGGCGCACGTTTTCCGTAGCCTCATGAGACTGCTGTTTCAGTGAGTCGAGGAGTCGGCGGGCAGCGGCCGGATCACGCTCTAGCAGCTGCGATACCGCCTCCAGCCCCAGGGTCTGGCTGGCGAGCTGAGGGCCCAGGCCGTCGTGGAGGTCGCGGCGCAGGCGGCGTCGCTCCTCCTCGCGGGCGCTGACGATGCGCTGGCGCGAGCGCCGCAGAGCATCCGACAGCTGCACGGCGCGGACGGTGTTGGCGGTCAAGGTGGCAATGCTCTGCAGCAACGCTCGATCGCGTTGGCCAAAGCTGCCATTGGCATCCCGCGGCGCTATGAGAAGCTGGCCGATCGTCGCCCCGTGGTAACGAAGCGGCATCGTGATAGCCCGCGCAGACGCGTCACCCCAAGCCACGATCGACTGGGACC